>JAOZPF010000198.1 GCA_029932895.1 Anaerolineae bacterium
GTTCGAGTGCCGATACGGGGTCTCTCCGATATGGCGCTGAGCGTGATTGATATCTGGCCGGAGGGAACGGAACGGACGACCCTGTTCGTCCACGGCTATGCGGGCTGCGCCGAGACGTGGGAGTATCAAATCAACTACTTTGCCCGGGACTGGCGGGTGGTCGCGCCAGACCTGCGGGGGCACGGTCAGAGTGACGCTCCTTTTACCGCATATACGATGGATGAGCTGGTCGAGGATATCGACGCGGTCGCCGATGAGTTGCAACTTCCAGAGCGGTTTGTCCTGGCTGGTCACTCCTTCGGTGGTTCCATCTGCGTGGAGTATGCCAACGCCCACCCGGAGCGGCTGTCCAGACTGATTCTGATCTCGACGGCGGGCGAGTATCCCCTGCCCCGTGCTGCCTCCTGGCTCTCTCGCGTGCCCGCTGCGGCCTTCCGACCGTGGTGGAAGTACCGTCCCCGCTGGAACGCCGAGATTCACGTGATGAAACGGATGATGCTCAACAATATGCGCCGCTGGCAAGGATGGCCTCTGTTGGAAAATATCCGCACTCCCACTCTGGTCATCACTGGCGAGCGGGACCGCTATTTCCCGCGGCGGGTCTTTGAAGGGGTTGGTGAGATGGTGCCCGGCGCGCAGGTAATCGACGTGGGTGCTTCCAAGCACAAGGTCCAACTTGAACGCCACAAGGCGGTCAATCGGGCCATTGAGCGCTTTATCTGCGATGGCGAGGACGGGCGTCATCTCTCCTGGCGCGCGCAGGCGACCCGACGTTCAGGACACCGTCCCTGGCTGACCGGTTATGGGAAGCATACGCCCCTCACTGTGCCGATCCCACGCCAGCCGCTGCACCGTTTTCTGGAGATGGCAGCGGAGTGGGTGCCCAAGCGAACGGCTACTGTATTTTACGGCCACGAGCTGACCTACCAGCAGCTCGACGCGCGCGTGAATCAGTTTGCTCACACCCTGCACGGACTCGGTGTGCAGCCGGGCGATCGGGTGATGGTGGTGTTGCCCAATATGCCGCAGATGATCACCGCCTATTATGCGACGCTCAAGATTGGCGGCGTGGTGGTGCTTTCCAATCCCGATGCCGACGCAGCCGAGATCATCAGACAGGTCAAAGAGACAGGCGCCAAGGTGTTGGTCACGCTGCGGGAATTTGGAGAGTTGGCGCGGGCCGTGGGGGCGGAGGTGGACCTGACCCTGGTTTTTGCTGACCTAAGCGGCGCTGTCTCGCCGCGCACGTACCGGCAGCTAATGGCCCGCTGGGCGGCGGCGGGCCTCGGTCAGCGGGAGAAGGCCGATAGGAGTTACGGCGGTTACCTGATGCGTCGGTTGATGCTGGATGTTTCTCCAGAGCCACCGCGCGTTGAGGTAAAGAGTGACGACTTGGCAGCCATTATCTATACCAGTGGAACGACCGACGAGCCCAAGGGTGTCTGTTTGAGTCACTACAACCTGGTCGCCAACGCGGTGCAGACCCGTCACTGGATTCCCGACCTGCACTATGGTCAGGAGACGTTCCTTGCCGTCATCCCTTTCACCCACAGTTACGGTATGACCACTGCGATGAACATCCCGATCGCGATGGGCGCGACTATCGTGCTGTTGCCTGTTTTCGAGTTGGAACAGGTACTGAACCATATCAAAACCTACAGGCCGACGATCTTTCCCGGCGTTCCCTCGATCTATATGGCGATCAACCATGCCCCAGACGTCCGTGCCTACGGCCTTTCTTCCATCAAGGCCTGCGTCAGTGGCGCGGCGCCGCTCCCCGTTGAGGTGCAGGAAGCGTTCGAAAAACTGACCCAGGGTAGTCTGGTCGAAGGGTACGGCCTCACGGAGGCCTCGCCAGTGACCCACATCAATCCCCTGGACGGCGTGGGCAAGGTTGGCTCGATCGGCATTCCTGTCCCCAACACCGATGCCAGGATCGTCGACCTGATGACGGGGGAGGAGCTGCCCCCCGGACAGATTGGCGAATTGGTCGTCAAGGGGCCGCAGGTGATGCAGGGATATTGGGGTGAGGGGGACGGCCCGAATCCAGAGTCGGCGCTGAAGGATGGCTGGCTCTATACGGGGGACGTGGCGGTGATGGACGCTGATGGCTACTTCCAGATCATCAGCCGCAAGCGGGATACGATTATGGCTGGCGAGTACAGCGTCTACCCCCGGGATGTGGAGGAGGTGCTGTACGAGAACAGCAAGGTCATGGAGGTCGCCGTCGTCGGGGTGCAGAGCGGGAAGGGGGGGCAGAAGGTCAAGGCCTTTGTGGTGCCCCGGCCAGGGGTGAATCTCTCCAAAGAAGAGTTGCTCGAGCTCTGCCGCCAGCGGCTGGAGGAGTATGCCGTGCCGTGGGAGATCGAGTTCCGAGAGAAGCTGCCCAAGTCGTTCGTGGGCAAGGTCCTGCGGCGCATGCTGGTGGAGTGAGGGCGGTCTGCTGGGGCAAGCCCCTCGACGTGGTTCCTACGGCCCGTACTCGATGATGGTCGCCCCTGTGGAAGAGACCACCGTCACTCCCCAGGGGCCGCTGCCAGGCCCCCAAGTGGTGCGGAATGGCTGTCCGGGGCCGGTTTCGGCTTGCCAGCGGGTCACCTCCCCCCCGGCCTGGCGCAGGATGATGGTCGCCTGGACTGGCTGTGTGGTCTCTACGGCTATCTCCACCCCGTCCCCTGCTGGTGTCAACCGCACCGCCCCTTCTCCGTTGGCGTATGTGTAGCCGCCCATCCCACTCACCGCGTACCAGGTCTCGGTCCAGCCCACGCTCTCTCCTGGCTCCAGCGTCGTATAGTCCCAGAAACTTGGCGTCAGCCCGCCCCAGAACTCGAAATACCGGCTTCCGTCGTCGGTCCACAGTTCGGAGCCGAGGTCGCCCAGGCAGAAGAGCTTGACCCCACGCACCCAACTGGGGGCCGTACGCACGACTCCCTGGTCGACTCCCAGGTCGTATGCCCCGGCGAACCCTGCATCTGCTGCCTGCGGGGCAAAGACGCCCAGCCAGGATTGAAACGTGTGATAGTGGCTAAAGTCACGCCCGTTGTAGAGCGGCCAGGTCATCGCGCTGCCGGGAGCGGGGAGGGAGCTGTCGCCGGTGGAGTGGACGATGACCGCGGAGGCCGGCAGGACAAAAGTCAGATAAGGCGAGGGGGCGTTGTTGTCGGAGAGGGTGAGCATCCCGTTCACCCAAAACTGGTATGATTGAGCCTGGTCGGTGGGATTGGTGATGTGGGGAGAGATAAGCACCCGGCTGCTTCCAGCCTGTAGCTGAACCGTCACCTCGACCGTCATCCCGGTCCGGTCGTCGGTATCCCAGACGCGGACACCGTTCCACAGCAGTTCGTACTGCCAGGGGCGGTACTCGTTGAGGCCGTGCTCCTCTGTGGGAAAAGCCCACTCCATTCCACCGGTCGCCAGCCACCAGCCGCGGTAGCCCCAGTGGGTCGGTTTGATGACCGGGTTGGCGTAAAAGAGCTGCCGCCCGGTGGAGCGGTCGGTCCAGCGCAGTATGCGCCCGCCCAGTTCGGGCAGGATGGTTAGCTGGACGTACTCATTCTGCACAAAGACAGCCTGGTAGGTTCGGGGAGCAGGCCCGGTGACGGCGTCAAAGTTGAGGTGGGGATAAGGATAGATGGGGTCATCGGGCGCGCTGGGGGTCAGCCCCTGTTCCCAGCTATAGGTGTTCAGAGTAATGTTCCCCTCCCAAACTGCCACTGCTGCTGGCTGCGAAGTCGGCTGCGCGGTGGGCTGGATGGTGGGAGGAATGGTGGCGGGAGGCGCGGTAGGGGCGGTGGTGGGAAGGGCGGTGGAGGCAATGGTGGGGGGGGCGGTGGGGAGGGGTGTGGTTGGGGGAGGCGTAGTGGGGGGTATGGTGGGCGGTGTGGTGGGGAGGATGGTGGGAGTAGGCGTGGATGATTCAGCGGTGGGAGATGGTGGGAGGGGGGAGAGACGACAGCCCAGGAGCAGAACGAGAGCGAGGGGAATGAGAATTGCTCTTGGCAAACGTCTTGTCAGACAGCTCATATTGTCTCCTACCTCTTGGCGTCTGCTACGCATCCAGCCGCAGCACCATCCGCGTCCAGCCGCGATGGCCGCAGAGCCACTCTAGCAGCCGGCTTCTCCTCTCGATGGTAGCGCCAAAGCCCAGTCGTTCGTACAATCGGCGGGCGTGGTCGTTGCCCCAGACGACCTCCAGGGTGACCGCCGGAGCGCCGGCTGCTCGGGCCTGGGCGATCCCAGTCTTCATCAGCGCCCGACCAACTTTCCGGTTTCGCCACGCCGGGTCCACCCCGATCATCTCGATGACCACATAGTCGCGTGGAGGGCGGGGATGGCCTATCTCTAGGAGCGCCAGGATCAGAACGGCGCGCAACCCCCGCAGGATTCCCAGGTGACGGCGCAGAGCCAGCCACCCCTCGGCCAAGGGGAACTCGCCAAATCCTTGTCGGCCGGGATGGAGCATCAGGAATCCAATCACCTGCCCCTCGGTCTCTGCCACCAGCGTGGCGCTGGCGAGCCGACCGTCCCCTGCCCGGTGCAGGTCAGCCAAGAGGGCCGCGTTGCGCATCGGGTCGTTCCCTAGAGCAGGGCCGAACTTGTCGGGAAAGGCCAGCCACCACAAGCGACCCAGGGCGGCAGCATCGGCCATCGTTGCGGGGCGGATGTGGATGGCGTCCATAGGCTCTCACACCTGCTGGCGAATCTGCTGTGCCAGTGCGCGCGCTCGCTGGGGAGCATCGCCCACATAGCTGGCGGCATCGAGCAGGCTGCTGATCTCGGCTGTGGGCAGATAGGCACCGAGGCGGGGGTCGCCGGCCAGGAGGTCCGTCAGGGGGTTAGCCTGGCCTGCCCGTATTGCTTCCCAGGCACGCATACTATGCTCGCGGATGACCTCGTGCATCGCTTGGCGATCCGCCCCAACCTTGACCAACTCCATCAGCAGCCGCTCTGTTCCGGCAAAGAGGCCATAGGTGGCGAGGTTACGGGCGATGCCCTCTCGGTTCAGCACCAAGCCGCGCACCAGGCGCGTGGCCCGGTGGAGCATCTCGTCAACGGTCAGGAACGCGCCGGGCAGGATCAGGCGGCGGTTGGCCGAATCGTCCAGCGTGCGCTCCAAAAGCGACCCGGCGCTGTTCTCCCAGGCTACCGCTGGCAGTGCAGCCACATAGCGGGCCAGGGAGCAGATATTCTCTGCGTTGACCGGGTTCCGCTTGAAAGGCATGGCAGACGAGCCCACTTGCGTCTTGGCGAACGGCTCGCTCCACTCGCCGATGGCGGGGGACTGGAGCAGCCGCAGGTCGAAGGCAAAGCGGTGGAGGCTCTGGGCGATCCCCGCCAGCGTCGTCAGCACCTGCCACTCTTGCTTGCGCGGACAGACCTGAGTGGTGACCAGGTATGGCTCCAGGCCAAGCAGGTCCATAGCCCGCCGTTCCAGGTCGGCGGGAGTCCAGCCTGTTCCCGCCAGGAGTTGGGCGTAGGAGCCGGAGGTCCCTACTGCTCCCTTGAACCCCTTGCCGCGCACGGTCGTCTGTAGCCTGGTCACCGCCTCCAAGTCGGCCAGAAGGTCCTGGGCATATTGGGCCAGCCGGTAGCCGACGGTGGTCGGTTCGGCTGGTTGGATGTGGGTGTAACCTATGCAGACCAGGCTGGCTGTCTCCTCGATGCGGTCG
>JAOZPF010000199.1 GCA_029932895.1 Anaerolineae bacterium
GGGCCAGGCATGTCCCTTTTCCGGCAACACCTGATGGCAGATGCCCTCGCCCACGTCGTAAAAGCCTTCGATCCCTTGTGCGCTCACAAAATCACGGATGGCTTTGTGATTGGCGGCATAGGTCTCGTTGGCCGCCGGCACCACGTGGTCGAGCACAATGACGTTGATGGCGGGATCAGCCACCCGCTCTATGCCGATCTGGCGGAATTTCTTGGCTATCGCCGCCGTGTTGTCGTGGGTCAGTAGTTTATCGGGGCGGACGGTGACGATCTGCCCCGGCACCACGCTTTGCAGCCCGGCTTTGCGGGCCAGAACTTGTTCGACAAAGGTGTGGGCCATTTACTCCTCCTTGTTGTGGGTTCCTAGTCCGAGGTCCGAAGTCAGGTGCTTTGGGATTTGCCATAGGCAAAGAGATCGCCTGCCTGGTAGATATCCATCTGGACGCGGGAGAAGGGTTGGGCTTGGAACGTTCTCTCTCCGTCGAGCGTGATCTCGCCATTGGCGAGGTCTATTTCCACCGTGTCGCCGCTCTGGAACTGGCTGGCGATGTCGGTGAGGCCGGGAAAGGTGACGAGGGGCAGGCCACTGTTGATTCCATTCCGCTTGTAGATTGCGCCAAAGCTCTCGGCAATGATGGCGCCGATGCCCAGCGCGCGGAAGCAGTCCACCGCCTGCTGGCGTGAAGAGCCAGCGCCAAAGTTTCGCCCAGCCATCACGATGTCACCGGGGCGGGCCTTTTTGGCAAAATCCTCCCAACCGATCAGGTTGTCCAGCGCGTACTGCCCCATCTGGTCCACATCGGTGATGTGCAGGTAGCGGTTGTGAAAGATCATGTCGGTGTCGATGTCGTCATACAGTTTTCCCTCCGGGTCTGTCAGGACCCAGAGGCGGCCTGTTATTCTTGTTGGTTTAGCGGTCACAGGCTTCCTCCCATGATTACAGTAACTCTATAGCTCGAACGGTGAGAATCTCGTTGTCGAACCGTTCGGCCTGCGGGCAGATGCGGCGCACGGTCTTCCACGACGCGGCGACTTGGGGCGCTATCTCGCGGTAGCTGGGGACCGACTTCCTGATGCGCCCGGATGTGCGACGCAGGTACTTCCCGTACTCGCCAAGTGTGAGGCGGTAAGCCGGATGGTCGCGCCCGGCGTGCAGGCACTCGTAATCCTCCCGTGAGCATAATTCGTCGTCGGGATAGAGGGCAGCAAACACCCACGTCTCGGTGTCCTGCGCCGGTATCGCCAGCACGACCGGCAAAGGCAAATCCTCCTGGCCCAGCCAGTGTGCCACAACCTGGCGCAGCTTGTCCGCCGTCGCCGCTGCCGGTGGACATGGCTGCTGCACGTCGGCAACCGGGGCGTCATCGTCTTGTAAATCGTCCTCGGCTGCAAAGTCGGCGTCAATGTGGATGACCAACAAATCGAGTGGTGCGCCGGTCTCGCCAGAGATGATTTGGTCCAGACTGGAACCCTGGCGCTGCCAGGTTTCCTGACACCAGCGCCGCACCCCTTTCCACCCCGTACCTGTTGCGCCCAAGGGCGTACTGGGCTGGAGCGGAAAATAACGGTGCTCGCCGGGAATGATCTCGCTCAAAACGGCCTCTAGCACCAGGCGGTCTGTCGGCCCTTCGACAACGGTTCCGATGTTCATTGCTAAAAGATGTCCGGTGCGCCGCCCAGGCGGCCCATCACCCATAGGTTGGAGAGCGAAAGCCCTTCCTGTGTGGCTTGGAGCACCTTCTCCGACACTTGCACTCGATACACCTGGGTTGGCCCCTTGCTGCTCCGCTCGACGGCAAAGAGGCGGATGCGCTCGTCGTGCAAGTCGAGGCCGTCCAGCACCAGCGGATTGTGGGTCGTCAGCAGGGCTTGGCGGGGTGGGGCGGCCTGCAACATCAGGCGGCAGAAAAGCCGCATCGTCGCCCGCGCCAAGCGGGGGTGCATTGTCTGGTACAGGTTTTCGATGGCAAACAGGGCAGGCGCTTGAGGGTGCATCGCCAGTACCAGGGCGAACAGGACGTACAGTGCGCCTTCACTGGCGTCGTAGGCCGAAATGCGGTTGCTGTGCTGCTTCATCCAGCGGTCGGTGAACCGGATGATCGTGCGGGTCACAGGGACGCTGGGGGAGACTATCTCTCTGGAAGGGGGAACTGTGTCAACACTCTCCACCCAGTCCAGCAGTTCGAGTAATTCGTCTAGCTCGACAGAGCCAAGAGTCCCTTGCTTGGTGTCCAAAATGTCGCTAACCGCCTCGGCCAGTTGCCCGCCGGCCAATCCGACCGGCGCCCTCTGCCCCCGGTCTGGTTCGAGGCCGCGCAACACCGGCGTCGTGGGGGCAAAGATGGCGTAATCGCGCACGAGGTCGGCGGTGGCCTGATGTGCCTCCGGCTGGGTGACATACGGCAATTGTGCTTCACGGATGGTAGCGGCAAAGGGGATTTCGATCTTGAAGCTTGCTTCCCCGCTTGCGGCCTGGATGACTGTCCGCTCGGCGAGACCGCTGCTCTGGAAAGAGGAGCGGTACAGGTTGGGCAGGCCAACCCGCACGCCGCGCCGCATCAACGCCTGATCGTCTATTTTGCCGTCTGCGGCCGCGCTCAACAGGCCAATCGCTTCCAGGAGGTTGGTCTTGCCGCTGCCATTGGCCCCGATAAAGACGTTGACCTGTCCCAGTTCAACCTGCACATCTCGCAAAGATTTGAACCCTTGCACGGTGATGCTGGTTAGCATCTCGCCCTCCTACGCAGTTCATGCCTGTGGCACCGTGATCTCGCCCTTGAGGGCGCACCAGGCGGCGGTGACGGGGCTGGTCAGGTAGGTGTCGCCCGCGCCCTGCTTGCCGGGGAAGTTGCGGTTGCTGGTGCTGATGTTCACCTGCCCCTTGCCGGTCATCCCCAGGTGGCCCGACGCGCAGCCGCCGCAGCCGGGATTGCTGATGATGAACCCGGCCTCAAAGAGGGTCTGAAGCACGCCGGTGTGGAGCATTTGCTCATAGACCTCCCGCGTGGCGGGCACCACCGACGCCATCACCCAGTCCGCGATCCGCTGCCCCTTTACCACCTCGGCCACGGCTCGCAGGTCCTCGAAGCGACCGTTGGTGCAGGAGCCGAAAAAGACCGAGTCGATCCGCCGCCCTGCCACCTCTCGCACCGGGACCACGTTGGCTGGGCTGGGGGGGCAGGCGATGAGCGGTTCCAGGCCGGTGACGTCGATCTCGATTGTCTCCACATACTCTGCGTCGGGGTCGGCATGGATTGGTTGGATGTCGTCGCGGCCCGCGCGCTCACGGGCAAAGGCCAATACCTCCTCCGACGGGGGAATGAGGCCGATGATGCCGCCCATCTCGGTCACTTGGCTGGCGAGCGTGATGCGGCCCGGCAGGTCGAGGGCCTCGACCGCTGCGCCATAGAACTCGATGGCGCGACCAAGCGCCCCCTTGGAGCCGAGACGGCGCAATACCGCCAGTGTCAGGTCACGGGCGGTGCAAGGAGGCTCGAGTTGCCCCTGCACGATCACCTTCATCGTCGGCGGGACCTCGAACCACGTCCGGCCGGTCCTGAAGGCGAAGGCAATGTCTTTATCGCCCATCCCCTGTCCGAACGCGCCGATGGCTCCCAGGATGTTGAGGTGGCTGTCGGTGCCCACCAGCGTCACACCGGGCACGACCAGTCCCTCCTCCATCACCACGTGAGAGCCGATGCCAGCGTTCACGTCATAGACCCGGATGTCCTGTTCCCGTGCCCAGGTGCGGCAAATTTGCTGATTGTTGGCGTAGGGGATATTGCTGGGCGGCACTACCAGGTCGAAAGTGAAAAACGTCTTGGTCGGGTCGGCTACTGGTGTGTCGCCATAGTGGGCGCGATAGTTCTTGACGACGTTGGCACCGGCAAAGTCCCGGGCGGTGCGCACGTCCAGGTCGAGCCAGATGATCTCGCCGGGCGTGACATCCGTTCCGGCGGGGCTGTGGGCTTGGAAGATTTTCTGGATGATTGTGTTACCGGGCATGATTTTTGTCCTATGTCCGAGGTCGGGGGGCGGTTCCCATTTTCGCCGCCAGGTTCTTGTCCTGTCCCAGTCGTTTGATCGAGTGAAAGCTCATAAAATCGGCATAGTTGATCAGGGTGGCCTCGGTAGTGCGGATGACCTTGTCTCCCTCACCAGCGTGGGCGGCGATGATGTGCTGCACCTCCGCCGGCAGGCCGTTCCGGGCCGCCAACTCCATCCCGGTGAAGGGGTGGCGCAACAGTTTCCCCTCGTAGGTCTGCACGGTGACGCCGTCGGCGCGGTTCTCGTACTCTAACAGTTTGCCGATGTCGTGCAAAAGCCCCCCGGCGACGAGGTAATCCATGTTCACCGGCACCCGCTCGCCATAGATCGTGGCGAACACCTCGGCCGTGCGAACGGCGGTGAGCGTCACTGCGCGGATGTGCTCGATGTAGGAGGCGGGACATGGGTCGATGAGCAGGGTAAAGGGCATCTGGGTCAACGCGTCCGGTGTCCAGCCACTCTCCTCCATCGCTGTCTCCCAGGTCTGGATAGTCCTCTCCCGCAGGTCCGCGTCCTGGATCAGGTCGAACTCGGGCACCAGTTCAAGCAGCCTCTCTCTCATACCATCCTCCATCGGCGTTTCGTGTCCTAGGGCAGCTCTCGCTCTTCCGGCCCGTTGTACCCCTGCGCCGTGGGCGAGATGCGCCGCATCGGGCGCTGGTTGGTGATCTCGTCGAAAACGTGGGCGGTGAGGCCGACGGTGCGGGCGATGGCAAAGATGCCGTTCCCCATTTCGGGCGGGAAATCCAACTCGCAGAGCACAGCGGCGATCCCTCCGTCCACGTTCATCGGCAGGTCGCGGCCCAGGGACTCTTTCATCGCCTGGCGGATAGCGCCGCCCATCTCGACGTACTCGCCAGCCACGCCCTCCTGCTCGCAGATGGCGAACAGCTTGACCGTGCGCGGGTCCTCGGTGTGAAAGCGGTGCCCATAACCGGGGATACGCTTTTTCTGCGCCCGGTACTCGGCTACCAGCTCGCGGGCGGCGGTGAGGCTCTCCTGCCCCCTCTCCCGCTTGCGGGCGACGGCCTCCTTGAGCACGCGCATACAGCCCTCGATCGCCCCGCCGTGATAGCGGTTGATAGCCATTATCCCGGCAGCGATGCCAGTGGTCAGCGGAGCGCCGCCGGAGGCGACCGTCCGTGCCGCCAGCGCCGAGGGGGGCGTCGCCCCGTGGTCCACGCTGGAGACGAGGATGGCATCCATCACCCGCCCCTGCGCCTCGGTGGGCAGTTCTCCCTTGAGCACCAGGTAGACGACGTGGGCAAACGGCACGCGGCCCATCAACTCGTCGATGCGGTAGCCGCGCACAGCCACCTTGTTCGGTTCGATTTTGGTGATCGGTTGAGACCAGGTTTGTTCAGTCATTGGAGTTCCCTCTGTACAAATTGCGAGTCGCGAATTGCGAATTGCGAGTTTGGTGGGCTGGTCACGCTCCTATCCGCGCCAGCACTTCTTTGGTGGCCTGGGGCAGGTCCATAAACTGCTCGACGACCGTGGCCCCGACCTCGCGAAGTCGTTCCACTTTGCCCTCGTAAGTGCCGCGTCCACCCTCGACGATGGCCCCGGCGTGGGAAAAGCGGGTGCCGCTCTTGGCCGCCTTGC
>JAOZPF010000200.1 GCA_029932895.1 Anaerolineae bacterium
ACACCAGGAAAAGCAGAATGTTCGTCAAGCCGTGGGCCAACGTCACCCCCAGCAACGACCGCGTGCGCTGCACCGCCCAGCCAAAGAACAACCCCACTGCGAGGACAAAGAGGACGTCAATGAACGAGCGGTAGCCAATGTGCAGCACGGCAAAGAGCACAGCCACATAGACAAGACCCCAGCGCCCCAGTCCCTCTTGTGCCACCCGCTGCATCAGCCCGCGAAAAGTCATCTCCTCCAACAACCCGGTAGAGAACAACAGAATCAAGGCTGGCAACCACAGGTCGCGCCAGTCCGGCGAGGTCGCCAGCGGGCTGGGGTGCAGAATCAGGTACTCTGCCACACCGAGAACCAAACCGCTAAGGGCGATACCCATCTGGAGCGGCAAGCGGCGCAGGTTCAAGCCCAGATCGCGCCAGGAAAAACCCAATGCCCGCCCGGCCACGAACAACCCCACAAATAGCGGCAGGCTGGTGAGCAGGTACCAGTACACAGCCGCAAAGTGAGTCAACGGCAACGAGAGGCTGAGGATGCGGATGAGGGGAGCAAAGGCCAGGCTGACCAGCAAGGTCCGCGCCTCCCTGCTCTCGACGCGCGAGGAGTGGAAAAGCATCATCAGGAGCAGCAGGCAGTGCATCGCCATTCCCGCCCGCGGTTCGGTGTATGTGGTCAGGGCCTCGGCCAGCGCGATGCCGAGCAGGTAAGCGAGCGCCGCCGTCGCCAGGGGGTTGGATTGGTAAAACGCACGGGCCCGGCGGACGATGTGGCTCACGGTTCCTCCTTTACCACGTCGATCCACAACTGCAGCGAGCGGTATGGCTCGCCATCATCATCGCGGAACAGGAGGAAATCAACCCGCTGATCAGGGCCCGCTTCGGGAAGGGCATAGTCGAGGTCCCGCTCCCAGGTCTCGCCATCCTCCAGCCTCACCGGGCCGGACGCGCCGACCTGATGCTCTCCCACCCAGATCTCCACCCGATACTCCGCTGCCACCCCCTCACGGTTGGTGATGCCCACGGTGACCGTCACCGGCTCCCCCACCAGCGCCTGGCGAGGGTAATTCTCGGCCAGTCCCTCTGGGCCGAGGGCATAGAACTCGGTGAAATAGTCACTGGGTTTTGGTAACAGGATGATCGCGGCGGCGGAGATGGCGGCGGTGAGTAGAGCGCCCACCAACACAGCATAGAGGATGCGGCTGGTGCGGTCCTGGCTCATCCACCAACCTCTCAGGTCCAGCCCGATGGCAATCGCAGGGCGCTCTGCTGGCGGGAGGCGCTGGCGGCGGAGCCAGGCCACCACCGAGCAGGCGGTGATAAAGAGAGCCTCGGCCACAACGATGGGCCACAAGCGAATGCCCCAAGGCAGCCTGTCTAGAGCGAGGGCGATGGGAGGGACAATGGCAACGCTCAGGCCAAAGGAGAGCGCCAGCCGCTCCAAGCCGTCCAGGTCGCCAGCGCGGGGAAAGAGGGCTGCCTGAAGGGTATAGCCAGGGACGAGGAGAACAAAAAAGAGACCCAGGAGCAGGCGCAGCAGCGACAGCGGCGCAGGGAGGCCCTGGACGCCCAGGGCGATGAGGGCGAGCAGGACAAGGCCAAGTATGGCAATCGGAACGAATTCGTTGCGGATGGTCATTTCACCTGGCTCAGCGGTATCCTACCACATACAGCCCCAATTTCAAGAACTCGGTCCAGGTCTCCCGCAGCCCATCCCGCGTCTGCCACCACGAGTCGGCCCGGTACCAATGGTCGCTCACCGGGCGTCTCGGCGGTCATCCCGCCGCCTCCCGATACACCGCCACCGTCTCTCTGGCCGTCCGCTCCCAGGTGAACTGCCCGGCCCGCTCCAACCCCTTGGTCCGCAATTCGGCCTGCAGATCGGTGTCCGCTAGCACCAGCGCCATCGCCTCTGCCAGACCCTCCACGTCGTAGGGGTCCACCATTATAGCCGCGTCCCCGACCACCTCGGGCAACGAGGAGGTATTGGAGCAAACCACCGGCGTACCGCAGGCCATCGCCTCCAGGGGGGGCAGGCCGAAGCCCTCATATAGGGAGGGGAAAAGGAAAAGAGCGGCACCGGAATAGATGGCCGGGAGGTCGGCGTCGCCGAGCGGGCCGGTTGCGATCACTTTGTCTGCAATCTCCAACCGCCGCACTATGGCCTCCACCGGGGTCTGCTTCCAGGCTCTTGGTCCGACGAGCACGAAACGGAGAGAGGGCAAATGACGCACGATGGCGGCGAAAGCCTCCAGCGCGCGCTCCACGTTCTTGCGAATCGTCAATGCCCCCACGTAGAGAACATAGGGGTCAGATAACCCAAAGCGTTCCCGCAGATAGGGCCGCACTTGGCCGTCGGGGAGAGGGTGGAAGCGTCCATCCACACCATAGGGAACGATCCGCAAAGAGCGGGCGGAGAGACCTAGGTACTGCTGAATATCGAGCGCGGAGCGATGGCTCACCGTGATGACCGCATCGGTCCTTGGCAGATGATGGGGAAGCCAATAACGATAGATCAAGGTGTCCAACAGCGAACTGGTGCCCGGGAAACTCCAGGCAAAGACATCGTGGACCGTGACAACGGCGCGCGCCCCATCCGTGCCAAAGAGAAAGGGGGTAATACCAGTGGGGTCGTGGATCACGTCCAGGCCCAGCCGCCGGGCAACCCAGGGGATCAGCAAGGCACCAAAGGTAAGCAGGCCGGGCAGGAGGCGACAGCCGGGCAACGATGCATACCGGAGACCTTTCTTGCTAGCCAGAGGACCAGCTCCGCCGGCCGCCAGCAGCGTCACCTCCGGCCCATCTCTCAGGACTGCCAGCGCGCGGGCCAGTTCCAGAGTGTAGCGACCGATGCCGGTGAGCGGGCGGTCAAGACCATAGGTCAGCAACCCAATCTTCATACTGGTCACCGCTGATATGGGGTCTGCGGACGTCTATGGTACAGATGCACCTCGCCGTTGTCATAAATTCGCAACCAGTTCAGCACCGATGGCATAGCTACTCCCATTCGCAGACCGCGCTCACGTTCTCGTTCAGAAAACAGAACATACCGATCCTGTGATTTGAGCATATAGGCGTCATAAAAGTTCTGGCTCTGCCCATACTTGAATTGGAACAGCGCGGCGATACGCTCATCCAAGCCATTCCAGATGTTGGCAAAACGAAGATGGTTATCAGTCCAATAGGCAGCTGAATCCTCCGCCGCTGAATAAAAGCTCCATTTGTTGCTAAATAACGGCTCGTTAGTGGCCTTGAAGACCGAGGCCAGAGCAAACCAAGTGACAGAGAGCGCCATCAAGCCAAAAACGATACGGCGCTTCCACTCCCGCAACCGGGGTGACGCCGCCAAACGCCACACAGCCCGCGCCAGCAGGCATACAGCCAGCACCGTGAAACCGGGGAAGATGCGTAGTTGCATGTTCTCTCCAAGCACTCCTGCCATGTCTACGATGATAGAGAGAGCAACCTGGATAGCAAAACCTGCGTATAACAGCCAGTCCAAACTCTCGCGCAACCCCAGACTCTCCTGACCGTTCAGGATGCGCTTGGCGCGCCGCAGCCACTCGGCAAATGATAGAGCAATGAGCGACCAGGTAAAAGTGGTCAGTCCCAGATAGATCCGCGGACTGACCCAACCGAATGAAATGTAGGCATAAGGATTGCCTTGAGGTTCAGCATTCAAGGCAAGTGCGCCGGCCCGATCCCATATCGTACGCAGAGTACGCAGGTCAGAAAGTGCCTGGGGATAAAGATAAGCCATAAAGGCAAAGAGCAACACTCCACAAGAGAGCGCGATGTACATCAGCCGCCGCAGGTCTCTCGGAGATGCCGACCGGCGCCTTGGGAACATGGCAGCCACCAGCCCCAGCAGCAAGCTGAGCATGACAGCAACGAGAAATGTTGAGGCAAAAAACACATTCGTCGCAATCATAGCAAAGATAATCAGGTAAAACAAGCCCACGTACACTGCCGTCTTGCGCAATGATTGGTTAACACTGCGATAGAGTAACATCAGCGCCATCATCATCAAAGGCCAGTCCAGCTTTTCATGCGAACCGCGCAGGGTGACAAACAACACGTCCGGTTGCAACAGCAGGAAAAGAGTGGCCAGGATAGCCACGCGCCTGTCGCGCGTGACCTGAATGAAAAAGGCGAGTGAAGTCAGACCAAGGCCGAGCGCAGCTACAGGGGGATATATCGCCGCTTGCAGTGTCTGGAGCGAGAGGCCGGTGGCAGCGAGAACGACCAGAGAGAGCGCCTGATAAGCAAGGCCATGAGGGTAGAATGACCCCATTGGGTTGATAGTGCCCTGAGTATGCGCCACATCTATGAAATAGGTCATCCTGGCACTATCGCCCTCCGTCCATTGACCATGGTAGCGCAGTACGATATACCCCCCGACAGCCAACGCATACAGCAAGAGCAGTGCAGCGAGTAGACGCGCTGGAGATGGCCCGGACATGGTGCTCGAACGATCACCCAAGGGACTCATTGCCCATTACCCCTCGCCCCACGGGCGGCCACCAGAGCTATGATAGCAGCGGCCGAACCAAGAGAGGCAAGAAACACAACCAGCAAAAGTGGTTGGCTCACGTTGCTCAGCCGCAAGATCGTAGCTACGTCAAGCGACGGTCGTGCGGCCACCCACACACTCAACGAGTTATTGGCCGAGACAGACGACAGCGACGGTTGCTCTTCACCTTCATCCCAGACCAGCGCTATTTGCCACTCGCCCGGCGCAGGCGGCGCCCAATCGAAGCACACTGGTACCGGATGGCCGGCCAGCAGCGTGACCGTCATCGCGCCGACGAATTGCAGTGGCGAATCGGGACCGGCAGCATACGCGCGCACAGGCAGTTCCTCCAGGTCCTCCAGGCCCACATTGCGGATGGATGCCTCTATCTGAACGGGATCCATCTCGGCCGGCGCGGGGCTGCTCAATCGCAGAGAACCAGGAACAATCTCTGGCTGCGCTGGCGTCAGGGGTTCTGCCTGGAACAGGCCGTCGTTGTGGGTGACAACATATTCTCCCGGCATCAGCCCTTGCAGGCCCAACCAGTCAGCGCCTGTAGCGATCTGAAATCCAGGCTCAAGCGTCAGCACACAGCGGAAGCCAGTGTCCGTGGGCCGGAAATCTCGCAGCGCAACCCTTTCAACACGCATCTCCGGCCCATCGAACTGTGCCATCATTGCCTCAAAGTCCCCGGGGGCAAAGTCGCGCCGGTTGGCTTCCAATTGCTGGCCCAATGCCAGCCACTCTTCGTGATTGCGCGGAGGCAGTGTCTCGAAGAGCGCTGGAGATACATCGGCCCGTTTTAGCAATACCTGCCCACCCCCCGAATAAATCAGGTACCCGCTGGCGAAGTTGAGCTGACGGCGTACATCTTCGTGTTCCAGATATTGCCATTGGTCCAGGTAAGCGTCGCCGTCGAGGTTGGCATAGCATAGATCAACGCGACTATCAATCTTCCAAGTGCCGGCCTCGGCTCCGAGCAAATGCAGTCGATGGTCTAGAGAGCTGAAATATAGATATGGCAGATCTTGTAGGAGAAGATTGTACTCTACCCGCAATCCATCAATATCCCCCCTATTGGAATGGGACATTGACCCCACTCTCGCTCCACCCTCAAAGACCGCCTGTGCGGTTTCTGT
>JAOZPF010000201.1 GCA_029932895.1 Anaerolineae bacterium
AGAGGCGAGCACGTACTTGACGTTCAGCAAGCTAAAGAGTGGGTCGAAGCGGCTGTTGACCAGCATATTCTCATTGGGCCGCATCCACCAAATAGCAACTTCGTCGTCGATCGCTTTGACCAGCTCCCGGTACGACAGGAGCGCCAACGACGAATAGCCCCCGGTCTCGGAGAGGCCAAAGACGGAAAGCACGTTGGGGCCAAAGACCGGCCGGCCCGTTTGTAGGGGCAGGACGCGATAGAGGGAGGAATCCTGCTGCAACCACGCCGTCACTTCGTTCTCTGGATAGAGAATATCCAGTGAATTGACTGGATTGAACGGCATCCCCCATTGGAGCAGGTCAACCGCGACCAATGTCACCATCAACGCTCCCGCGGCGGTGGGCCTGTGCCTGGCGACCACAAGCCCTATGATTCCAACCATCCAGAGCAGACCGATCCGCACGAACTGGGGGACAACTTCTGCCCAGTGGGCAGCTACATGGGAGCGATAGACAAAGACAGCCGCGCCGGTGACCAGGATAAGAGCAGCGAGCACCGACAGCAGCGAGACAAAGCGCCGCTTGGGTACACGGTCCGTCCGGTAAACAGACGCTAAAGCAAAGGAGGCCGCTGCCGCGCCAAAGAAGGGGACATAGGCGACCATGTTGATCAATCGGACGTAGCGGACCCATGGCAGCCAGATGATCAACCAGGCCAAAGGTGACCCGACCGCAATCAAGATAGTGACCACCAGGGCAACGGACATAAACTGTCCCTCGGCGCGTCTGCTCCATGCCATAGCCAGCAAGGAGAGAGGAAAGGCAAACGCGCCGAAATAAGCGGTCACCTCGGCATAGTTCCGCGTACCCCAGTAGGGGAAGCGGACCGGGTTGCCGAAAAAGTCGGGGAGCCACAGGCCCAGCACGTGGGAGAGCGGCCAGCCGGACGCCAAGGCCCGCTGTGGTGCAGACACCAACCGGCGGCTCATTCCCAAGAGTTGCAGAGTGGGCAATAGCTGGATCGCGCCGATGCCTGCACCCGCGAGGCCAATCCCGGCGACGACGATCAGGGGACGCCAGACCATCCGTCTCGCCTGCAACGAGAGATTGATAGTGCGGAAAGCCCCGTAAGCGGCGAGGACGAGGCCGTTACCCAGGGCAAACTGGGTGTGCCCACCCAAAATGGAGAGGCCGTACAAGCCCCCGGCTATCACGGCAGGCCAGGCGCGTCGTCGCTGCAGGGCCAGTTCGTAGAACAGGAACATTCCCGGCAGCCAGGCCAGAGTGCTGAGGCGGTGGGGGTTCTCCAGCCAGACGATGGTATTGCCGTTCAGCATCCACATCACAGCGCCGAACAGGGCCGGCATCAGCGGCAGGTGCAAGAGACGAAGCCAGGCATACATCGCGGCACCGGTGAGAACAAGGTGAAGCCACGCCAGGATGGGCAGTGCCCGCGCGGCGGGCAGGAAAAGCGCTGCCAGTACATTGGGCGGGTAAAAGGTCTGGGCCGCCGTATCGCCAAGCAGCGGATGCCCGCCAAAGATATAGGGGTTCCAAAGCGGCCAGGTCCCTGATTGCAATGCGGTGGTGAAAAAGTAACGCCGAGGGTAGAACGTATAGAAGGGGTCGCTCAAGAGCGAGTTCTGAGCCTGCTGCGTCACCTGTTTGTGCCATGGCGCAATGCCAGCCTCCAGCCCAAGCGGCAAGAGTGTATAGCCCGGACGCAGCGCCGGCCCTAGAAGGACCGTCGCCAGTACCAGGATGATGATCAGGCAAAGGGCATCCCCTCGCCCCGGCAATGAGGATCGGCTGGTCATGGGACGAACAAGCCTAGAACTGCCTCAGGAACCGTAGATCGTTGCCGTAAAAGAGGCGGATGTCGTCGATGCTGTATTTGAGCATAGCCGGGCGCTCAACCCCCAGGCCGAAGGCAAAGCCACTCCACTCAGCGGGGTCGTAGCCACCGTTCTGCAGCACAACGGGATGAACCATGCCGGCTCCCGCCACCTCCAGCCAGCCGCTGTACTTGCAGACGCGGCAGCCCTCTCCGCCACAGAGAATGCAGTCCATATCTGCCTCAACGCTGGGCTCGGTGAAGGGAAAGTAGGAACCCCGGATGCGGATGTGACGCTGCGGACCATAGAGGCGACGGGCGAACTCGGTCAGCGTGCCGATCAGGTCGGTCATTGTGATGGCGTGCCCCACCGCCAGCCCCTCCACCTGGTAGAACTGGTGCTCTGAGCGGGCGGTGACCTGCTCATAACGGTAGCACTTGCCGGGCAGGATGACGCGAATCGGCTCCGGATACCGCTCGCGCATCACCCTGATCTGGCCCGGCGAGGTGTGGGTGCGCAGGAGAGTGTTGTCGTCGAGCCAGAAGGTGTCCCACATATCGCGAGCCGGGTGGTGTGGAGGCATGTTCAGCAGCCCAAAGTTCATCTCGTCGCTTTCGACGTCGCGCGACTCGTAAACCTGAAAACCCATCTCGGCAAAGATAGAGATGATCTGACGCAGCGTCTGGGTGGTGATGTGCAAATGACCTGGTCCGCCAGGGCGGCCCGGCAGCGTGACGTCTAGCGCTCCTCGCGCCATCTCGCGCTCGAGCTCGATGCGGCGGAGCTCTTGCGCCCGCTCCTTATACGCCGCTTCCAGTTCGTTCTTGGCCCGGTTGGCCGCCTGCCCAAAAGCGGGGCGCTCCTCCTTGGGCAACGTCCCCACAGAGCGCAGCAACAGCGTCAGCGCCCCCTTTTTGCCCAGGTAGCGGCGGTTCCACTCGGCCAGTTCCTGGCTGCTTTTGATGGCAACCAGCGCTTCCAGAGCCTCTTGTTCCAGTTGAGTCAGTTGGTTGAGCATAGAAACTCCTTTCTGTGACAAGCCGCATACGCCCACGAGAGGCTAGGCTACAATCCGTTGGTCACGTACCTGTCAACGCCCACGTAGCATAGCGCCCACGAGGGGCTAGACAACATCTCTATTGACCAAAGAAGCGCTCTCGCCCCTGGGGACGAGAGCGCATGCCTCCCGCGGTACCACCCCTCTTGGCTCTTTCAAGCCCACTTGGCCCGACAGCGCACGCGGCGCGATCGGCTGCCCCGATAACGCAGGGCCCGCGGAGCGGACTACTTGCCGGCGTCCCGGTTTCACCCGTCGGCTCAGGAGCGAACTTGGGCAGGTTTTGTTCGGGCCGGGCTTCCAGTCTGTGACCCTGCCTCCCTGGCGTCCCAAAAGTCCTGCTTACTCTTCTCCGTCGTAGCCTTTGCCAAATTATTCTGTCTGCTCAGGTTACCTCCCTGTGTCGGGGAGGAGAGAACGGGCCGAGCAGTTACCCGCCTTGAAACTACCGCTAGACGAGATTATGTTCCTTGTGCCTCTCTGCGATGGTAGCGGCCAGTTCGTCCAGAGCATCGAAATCGCCTTCTCTGGGAACACCCTTGCAGAGCACTGGAGTCAAAACCTCCACCTTCAGATTCGGAATCAACCCCGCGATCTGTTCAACTGCCTTGCTGTTCCAGCTATAGGATCCGATGATCGAGGCGAATTTCAGTTTGGGGCGCAAGACGTTGGCCAAGTACGTGGCGTAAAAGACAAGAGGATGCGGCCCCACAAGAACCGTGGGCGTCCCAATGACGATGGTGGCGGCATCCACCAGAGCCATCGCCAGTTTGCCAATGTCCGTCACAGCCAGGTCGAATTGATAAACCGTGACCCCTCTCTCGGTCAACGCACCGACCAGGTGTTCCACCATCCTCCCGGTACTGCCGTGCATCGAAATGTAGGGCAGAACTACAATGTTTTTGGGCTCTTCCGAGATCCATTCCCGGTAGGCGTCTATGATAAAAGATGGTCGGTTGTAGATGGGACCGTGGCTCGGCGCTATCAGAGCGATCTCGCGACCGCCGATCTTGGTCAGATTCTTTTGGATGACCTTGCGGAAGGGCATCATGATCTCCGCATAGTACCTCTTGGCGGCTTCATACACGCGAGCCTCATCGGTGACATATAGATCGGTAGTGGCCACATGCGAGCCAAAGAAATCGCAACTGAACAGGATGCGGTCCTCTTGGAGATATGTGACCATGGTCTCCGGCCAATGCACCCAGGGGGTAAAGATAAACTCCAGTGTCTTGTCGCCAAGCGACAGGACCTCCCCATCCTGCACCGCGATCACCCGATCCTCCGGAACGTCCAAGAGATCTATGAGCATCCCTTTCCCCTTGGGAGTAGCGAGCACCTTGGCGCCATCGTACATCTCCAAAACGCGGGGAATGGTCCCAGAATGGTCTTGCTCGGCGTGATGAGCGACAATGTAATCAATTTGGGGAACACTCGCCAACTGGGACAAGAGGACATCCGCCATAGCGGGATCGACGGTGTCCAACAACGCCGTTTTCTCACTCCCCTGGACCAAGTAGGCATTATAGCTCGTGCCATCGGGAAGCGGTATGAGTGAATCGAACAAACGCCTGTCCCAGTCAACAGCACCCATCCAATAGACACCCTGGCTAATTTTCCTTGCTTTCACGACAGTTCCTCCTATTTCAGCGCAAAGTCAATCGAGCAGCATAATGGTTACCTTTGCCTCACCGCCCACCAACACAGGTGGGGTAAACTACCAACCACCTCATCCCCATCCAGCCTATCTTACTCCAGAAGGCCAAAATGAGCAACCCCCTTCTGAACCTGGGCGCCGCGGTTCTGGCGAGGTCGGCATCCTGTACCGTGGTGATGCGCCAGGTCGCCGTCAGCCACTCTCAGTCCTCAGAGGCCCGCTTGATGGCCCAGAGTATCTTTTCCGCCGAGAGGGGCAGGTCGTTGATGCGCACCCCCAGGGCGTCGTGGATGCCGTTGGCGATTGCCGGCGCGGTCGGCACCATGACGTGCTCGCCCACGCCCCGCGCCCCCCACGGCCCGTCCTCCAGCGGCGTCTCCACAATGTCACCGTGAATGCGGCGCGGAATGTCCACCGCCGTCGCAATGCGATAGTCCACCAGGCTGGCGTTGAGCGGACGCCCGCTTTCGTCAAAGCGCAGCGCCTCAAAAGCGGAACTCATGCCATGCACCGCCCCACCCTCGATCTGGGTCATTATCAGGTCGGGGTTGATCGCCTTGCCCACGTCATAGGCGCTGGCGATTTCCAGCACCTCCACCTGCCCGGTCTCGGTGTCCACCTCCAGATCGACCGCCTGCGCCCCGACGGTGTAGTGAACCACGGCGCGGGTTCCCTGCCCGGTCTCCGGGTCGAGGTTGGTGACGTAGGTGGGCATAAAGTGACCCTGCCCGACGATGGGGCCGCCCTTCCAGCCCTCAAAGTTCTCGTTGGGCAGACCGTAAACGACCATCTTGTCCAGCGGCTGCTCCCGCTCGGAGCGGTAGGAGATGACCCGTCCCTCTTTGATGTCCAGGTCGTCCGGCTCCTCCCTCCAGTGCTCGGCCACGATCTCCAGTATCTGCCGCCGCGCGTCCTCGGCCGCCGCCTTGACCGCGTTGCCCATAGACCAGGTGATGCGGCTGGCGACGGTCTGCCACTCATAGGGGCTGTAGCGGGTGTCCACCGGCACAGAGACGCGCACCCACTCGTAGGGTACGCCCAGCGCCTGCGCTGCCATCTGCGCGGCGACGGTAAACGCCCCTTGCCCCAGCTCCTGCGCCCCAATCTCGACGTTC
>JAOZPF010000202.1 GCA_029932895.1 Anaerolineae bacterium
CTGGCACGATCCCCAGCAGTTGCGTCGAGTGGACCACGCCGAGGATGTCGCCTGGCGCGGCCTCTGCCCGCTCCATCACCTGCCGGGTGGTGGTGACGATGGCGTGCCACCAGTCCTCTGGCTCCTGCTCCGCCCAGTCAGGGCGGGGGTAGCGGACAGGGTAGGGGGCGAAGGCAGTGGCACGAACGTTGCCCTCGGTGTCGACTAGAACCGCTTTGTTGCCACCTGTGCCTACGTCATGAGCGATAATGTAGAGGGACATCACTACCTCCTGCGCGGGAACCATTCGGGTTCCAGAAAGGGGACATTGTGGGGGGAATTATAGCATTCCAGGGGGAGGATGCAACTGACCGCATTCTCTCACGTAAGATGTCACCGAAGGGAGCTCGTTGCCCCAAATGATAATGTCACCGAAGAGGACAATGTCCGGAGAAGAGGTAATGAGCATAGACGAGCGACGGAAGTATCTGCGCGGGATGAAGAAGCGGTACATCGAGGCCAACCGCCAGGGAAAGGGGCGGCTGCTGGACGAGATGGAAGTCGTCACCGGTTTGGAGCGCAAGGCCTTGATTCGTCCGATGAATGGCCGCCTGGAACGGCAGCGCCGCAGCCGGGAGCGTGGGGCGATCTATGGGCCGGAGGTTGACGCCGCGCTGCGGGTCATCTACGAGAGCGCCGACTACATCTGCGCCAAGCGTCTGACCCCCAACCTGGTCTGGCTGGCCCAGCACCTGGCTGCCCGTAAGCGCATCTTTTCGCTGCGCCGAGGCCCACCAGCGCGCCTAGCGCGCCGGCACGATGACCAGAGGCAAGGGAACAAAGGTCACGATCAGGACCAGCAAGGCCAAGAGACCCAGCAACACCCGGCGCGGCCCCAGTCGCGTGACATCGTTGAGGGGCGGGGGATGCCGGGGGCCGATCACAAGCCCCAGCCCCGCCCAAATGAGCCAGGTCCCATACGCCGGACTGCCAGCCATCCACAGGCCGACCCCCAGCGCGCCCAGCAATCCCACCACCAGGTAAGCCAGCGTCCACGCCCGCCGGCCCAGCAGGGCGTAGGCCACGTGCCCCCCGTCCAACTGGCCGATGGGGAGCAGGTTGAGCGCCGTCACCAGCAACCCCACCCAGGCGGCAAAGACCACCGGCCCGCCCGGGCTTGCCGGTGCCGAGAGCCACACGTCCCGCCCCTCCTCGTCCGGCAACACCTCCCCCAGAACCAGGTACTTGGCCCCCAGGTAGAGCAGCGAGTTCCCCTCCTGCTGCACCACGTCGAACTGGCTGATGTCGATGAACTCGGAGGGCCGCCCGACGCGGGAAAAGACAAGCCCCACGATGAGCAGAGGGACGGCCACGACCAATCCGGCCAGCGGCCCGGCAATGCCGATGTCAAAGAGTGCCTTACGGTCCCGCATCGGCGCTTGCTGCACGATTACCGCCCCCATCGTGCCAAACGGGCTCAGTGGCATGGGCACAAAATAGGGCAGACTCACCGGGGAGCCATACCGCTTGGCCACAAAGTAGTGAGCCAGTTCGTGGGAGAGGAGGATGGTCATCAACGACCCTGCAAAAAGCAAGCCAGGGAGATACCAACGCGGGTCGGTCAGGTCGACAGTGGTGGAGAGCTCAAGCCCGGCGAACATCGTGGTCAGAACCGTGGCGGCAAAGAGGAGATAGTTGATCCAGCGGCGGGTCGGCTTCCCCCGGGCCACCCCCTTGAGCGCCAGCACGCGGAACAGTTTCTGGTTCACTCGTTCCAGCATCGCGGTGTAACCCAGGGCGGCGAATCGCTCCGACACGCGCTCAAAGACAGCCTCGGGCTTGTCGGTGAGACGCCCGTAGAAAGCAATGGTCTGATCTGGACCGCGGACGATGTCCACCTGCTCCACAGCCATCGCGTCACTCAACTGCCGGCGCAGCCGCTCCACTATGACTGAACGGGGTTCCTCACCCCCCAAGCCGATCAACGGGGCAATGTCCATTACGTCCTCTCGTACAGCTCCAGCAACACTCCGTGGGCAGACTTGGGGTGGACAAAGACGTAACGAACACCGTGGTCGTTGACGCGCGGTTCCTCGTTCAGCACCTGTGCCCCTGCAGCTCGCAACCGCTCCACAGCTACCTCAACGTCATCGACCGCCAGGCAGATGTGGTGCAGCCCCTCGCCGCGCTTGTCCAGAAAGCGAGCCACGCCCCCCTCGTCACTCAGAGGCCGGAGCAACTCGATCATGCTCTCGCCAGCGGAGAGGAAAGCGATCTCGACCCCCTCCTCAGCCACCTCCCGCCGCTCGATCATCTCCAAACCCAGCACATCGCGGTAGAAAGCCAACGCCTCGTCCAAGTCACGCACAACGAGCGCGATATGGTGGACCGTACTCCCCATTATTTCGTCCCCCTCATCATTTCAACCCCGGACCAAAAAGCGCAACACCCACCACGGTGTCGCGCCTCCTCGCAGGGCCGCTCTACTCCGTCCAAGCCTCTGAACCGCGCCACTTGGAATGGCCGAATTCATCCAGCTTGTTCACGTGATCCTGCAACTGGCCCACGACGAAATCCCTCTGCGCCTCGCGCCCCACATATTCCTGCAAGATAGTCTCGAACACCGCGTTGACCTCCGAGTGCTCCAGGTCGCTGGCGACGCGGTACGCCTCCTCCAGCGTCCGAGCCGACTCGAGGGCCTCCTCAGCCGAGAAACGGGCCCCCTCCCTGGCCTGCCACAGCACCAAGGAATCGACAGGTGCGCCGAGTTGTTCCGGCGTAAGCGAATCGCGGATCTGGCGCAGCTTCCTGGCGTGCGTCGCCTCGTCCCGCGCCATCCCCCGCCAAAAGTCCGCCACCTCCGGTAAATGTGCGTACCGCTCGGTCAGACCCAGGTAGAACTTTTGGGCAGCCTGTTCCGCCGCGATCGAGATATCGAACAGCGCCGCCACCGTGTCGCCACCCGCTTGATCTGCCATCCCACACCTCCCAGAGAGTTACGGCTATTGTACCCCACAACTTTTATAAGTCAACCCAACCCCCCAAAAACCACAAGCAAGCCCGCCCGGACGTGAACGTCTGGGCTCACAAGCAAAGCCCTGCGGGCTGAAACTCGGCCCCCGAAGGGGGTTTTGCTAGCTTGGAGCCCGTCCGGAAAGCCAGACGGACGGTTAGTAGTGGGCGCTTCAGCGCCGGGAAGGCGCGCACCGCGAGCGTTCTTCGGATAGGCTCTAAACACTGGCATGCGGCTGGTACTCGCCCCAGACACCACGCAGGACGGAGCAGATCTCACCCAGCGTGCAGTCCGCCTCGACGGCAGCGACAAAGAGGTCCATCAACGGCTCGGCGGGGGCGCGGGCAGCAGCCTCGATGCGGGAGAGAATGGCAGCGGCCCGCTCTCCATCCCGACGGGCCCGCAGCGCGGCCAATCGCGCCCGCTGTCGCGCCTCTATCGCCGGGTCCACCACCAGCCGCTCCAGGGACACGGCCCGTTGCCCCTCTGCGGCCTGGTAGGCATTGACCCCCACGACGACCTGCTCGCCGCGCTCCACCGCCTGCTGGTAACGGTAGGCCGCATCGGCGATCTCCTGCTGGATGTACCCGCGCTCAATAGCGGTCAGCGCCCCACCCATCCCATCGATCCTGGCGATATAGGCCGCCGCCCGCCGCTCGATCTCGGAGGTGAGATGCTCAATGACGTAGGAGCCAGCCAGGGGATCCACCGTGTTGACCACTCCCGACTCGTGGGCAATGATCTGCTGAGTGCGTAGGGCGATGCGCACCGACTCCTCCGTGGGCAGCCACAGCGCCTCGTCGCGGGAGTTGGTGTGCAACGACTGGGTCCCACCCAGCACCGCCGCCAGCGCCTGGAGCGTCACGCGTACCACATTGTTCTCCGGCTGCTGGGCGGTGAGCGTGCAGCCAGCGGTCTGGGTGTGGAAACGGAGCCGCCAGGAGCGGGGGTTCTGCGCGCCGAACCGCTCCCGCATCACGCGTGCCCAAAGACGACGGGCGGCGCGAAACTTGGCGATCTCTTCTAGGAAATCGTTGTGGGCGTTGAAAAAGAAGGAGAGCCGTGGGGCAAACAGGTCCACGTCAAGGCCGGCGTCGATGGCAGCCTCCACATAGGCAATACCGTTCGCCAGGGTAAAGGCCACCTCCTGCACAGCGGTCGAGCCAGCCTCACGGATGTGGTAGCCGCTGATGCTGATGGTATTCCAGCGAGGGACCTCGGCGGCGCAGTAACGGAAGAGATCGGTCACCAACCGCATCGAGGGACGCGGTGGAAAGATGTATGTGCCGCGGGCGACATACTCTTTGAGAATGTCGTTCTGCACTGTGCCACGGAGCTGGCGGGGCTCGACGCCCTGCTCTTTGCCCACGGCAATGACCATCGCCAGGAGAATGGACGCCGGAGCGTTGATGGTCATGGAGGTACTCACTCTCTCCAGCGGGATGTCGTCAAAGAGCGCACGCATATCGTCCAGGCTGCTGATCGAGACACCAACCCTCCCCACCTCCCCCTCTGCCAGAGGATCGTCGGCGTCATAGCCGATCTGGGTGGGCAGATCGAAGGCCACCGAAAGGCCGGTCTGGCCCTGCTGTAACAAGTACTTGAAGCGGGCGTTGGAGGCCTCGGCTGTGGCATAGCCAGCGTACTGGCGCATCGTCCACAGCCGGCCACGGTACATCGTGGGCTGCACACCACGGGTAAAGGGATATTGACCGGGGAAACCCAACTCCTCCAGGTACTCTCCCTCTACGTCAGCGGGCGTATAGACCCGCTCAAGCGGGATGCCAGAAATGGTCTCGAACTGCTCCCGCCGCTCGGGGTGGCGCTCGAGTGTCGGCTTGATACTCTCTTCCCATTCCTGCCTGGCGCGTTTCAACTCGTCCATAGTCCCCTCCTGCCTATTTCTTCCCGCCTATTGTAGCGCAATTTTCCAAGTGGGCAACGGAAGGCAAGAGATGCAACCTTTGACGGGCCTGGAGCGTATATCTTTGAGGAGGTGTGTCGTGAAAAAACTCTTGGTTCGTTGGGTCATCTCGGCCCTGGCCCTCTTTGTTGCCGCCTGGTTGGTCCCGGGCATCCGGGTCTCGGGGACGGCCTGGATCGCCTATGGGGTAATGGCCGTCGTCTTGGGATTGGTCAACGGCCTGGTGCGCCCTTTGCTCAAGCTGCTCACCTGCCCTCTGATCCTGCTCACCCTGGGCCTCTTTGTCCTGGTCATCAACGGCCTGACGCTGTGGCTATCAGCGTGGGTTGCCAACCTGCTGGGTATTGGTTTTTACGTCGACAGCTTCCTGGCGGCCTTCCTGGGTGCGCTCATCGTCAGCATCGTCACCGTGATCCTCTCGGCTCTGGTGAGAGAAAAGGATTAGGGGATCACCCCCCTCACGAAAAGGCAGTCCGCATAATAACAGGACTGGCGCAAAAGCGCCTACACTCTTGCCTTGCCACCCGCCCGTGGGCTGGTATAATGCCAGCATTGCAGACGGGGGTAGGACTGCATTGAACCGTGGTCGGCACATTTATAGGTTGCAGAGCGACGGAATCAAGGCTTCAGCCAGGTCTTGGGCTATTTCGGGCTCAAAGAGTACCATCCCCGGGAAAATCCGGCTAAAGCCTCTATTCCAAGGTTG
>JAOZPF010000203.1:0-2397 GCA_029932895.1 Anaerolineae bacterium
ACGAGGAGCGTCAGCGGGTCTCCCTCCGCCAGGTAGAGGTTGACTGGCCCGACCGGGAAGGGAGTAGGGACGGAGATGAGATGCAGGTATGGCGGCATGGCGATTGTCGGTGCTGTCATCATCAGGCCCTGATCACGGACGGCGCTCCTATCCTTCCGCCTTGCTCCGCGAGCGGACCAGCGCCGTCCAGGTTCCCTTTTGCACTACCTCGTCCCGCTGGTTGAGAAGGGCGACGGCGAACGTGACAAAGCCGCCGCCCAGGCGGGCCATTTCCTTCTTCTTGCTCACCTCGATCCGCAGGTGGACCGCGTCGCCGATAAAGATGGGGGCGCGGAATTTCCATTCCAGGCCGATGAACGCCTCCACCGTCCCTCGGATGACGCCGGTCTGCCATGCCAGGCCGCTGGCGATCGAGAGCCCCAGCAGGCCGTGGGCGATCTGTTGGCCGAACATTGTCGTTTGGGCGTATGCGGGATCGACGTGGAGGGGGTTGGTGTCGCCGGAGAGGTCGGCAAAGCGGAGGATGTCCTGCTCCGTGATGGTGCGGCTGGAGCTTTCAATCACCGCGCCGATCTCGAACTCTTCGAAAGTAAGACCTTGTTGTGTGGTCATCTCTTCTCCTTTCTCCTCTAGCGGTACTCCACCTGCACACCCTTGACCCACGCCAGCCCCCGCTCCATCGCCAGGATGAGCAGGGCGAACGGCAGGTCCACCAGCAAGGTGAGGGTGGCAGCGACGGACAGCCAGCGCAGCGTGCCCGACAGCGGACCGGTCAGCGCCGGGCCCAGTTCCAAGAGGGCCACCAGCCCGGCCACGCCCAGCAGGAAAAGCACGAGCGCCGGCCAGGCACGCATATCGGAGCGGCTGGGCAGCATGGTGTTGCTGACGGCAAAGGCCAGGTAGGCCCACACCCAGGCGTCGTTGGCATTGGCGACGTGCGTCAGCCCGACCTGCAGCGTCCCCCAATCACCGGTCACCAGTGCCGCACTCAGAAAACCTAGCCCCAACCCCCGGCTGCCGATCAGCACCAGGGCCAAGCAGCCGCTCACCAGGGGGGCCAGGCCGATGATGGTGGTGCGAACGGGACCTGTGGCCTCGATGGGCACGAAACCGAGCTGGATATGCTCTCCCACCCGTGCCGGGCGGATGGAGATGCGGCCCACCCGGACCCCCACCAGCAGTGCAGCCAGGGCGTGGCTGATCTCGTGGAGGAGGATGCCGGGCAAAAAGGGAAGCGCATAGAGCCAGACCGCTACCTCCGAGTCGCCAGCGATGAGGAGCGCCACACCCTGCAGGTGCCGGTGTATCCACCGTTCTAGCAGTAGAAGAAGGGCCAGGGCGGCGGCGAACCAGGTGAAAGCGGTCCAGTCCATTGTCGGCAGCAGCCCGAGCTCATCCGCTGCGTGCGGCGAGGCTCTCGCGTATGATGGCGACCAGGTCCCCCGCGCGCAGGCTGGCCCCGCCCACCAGCGCGCCGTCGATCTCGGGCTCGCGCATAAACTCGGCGGCATTGGCCGGTTTGACCGACCCGCCGTACTGGATACGAATAGTTTGGGCGATCGGGTCGCCGTAGAGATCGGCCAGGGCGGGACGGATCACAGCGCCGATGATGCGGGCGGCATCGGGGCCGTGGGCCGGGATGCCGGTGCCGATGGCCCAGATCGGTTCGTAGGCTATGGTGACGGCGCGTGCCTGGTCGGCCCCCACTCCGGCAAAGGCGGCGTGCACCTGTGCTCCGACCACAGCCTCTGTCTCTCCGCCCTGGTTCTGTTCCAGGTTCTCCCCCACGCAGAGGATGGGCTTGAGGCCGTGCGCCAGGGCGGAGCGCATTTTCCGGTTGACGGTCTCGTCCGTCTCTCCAAAGAGCGTCCGCCGCTCAGAGTGGCCGATGATGACATAGTCGCACAGCGTTTGGAGCATCAGGGGAGAGACCTCACCGGTGAAGGCGCCGGCCTCCTCCCAGTGCATATTCTGAGCGCCGACGCGGATGGTGGAGCCCGCCAGCGCCTGGCGGACCGGCAGCAGGGCCGGGAAAGGGGGGCAGACAGCCACGTCAACCCCGCGGATGTCCTGCAGCAAGGCGCGCAGTTCGGTCACCAGGGCGACCGCCTCGTCGATGTTCTTGTGCATCTTCCAGTTTCCAGCGATGAACAGTGTGCGCATTTGTGTCCTCCGTTGGGAGTGGTCTCTGGTCTGCTCTACGGGGTGACCATACTGATAGTGCGGTCGAGTTGGTCGTTCAGCTCCCCGCCGACATCCCCCAGTTCTTCCAGGTGTTCGGTCACCCAGTTCTTAAAGTCATCCAGCGTCCGGCGTGATTCATCGTGCCTCCCATCGCCCCACGCCGTCGCGGCTCGGTCGATCATCTCTGCTGCCTCGGCGCGCAATCCCTCGTCG
>JAOZPF010000203.1:2407-5562 GCA_029932895.1 Anaerolineae bacterium
TCATCGTCGGCTATCTGGCCGACCAGTTCCGCCAGCAGGTCAAATTGCTGGTCGATGGGGGGAAACTCCTCTCCAGGCGGTGCTCCCGTTGCCAGGCGGATCGTCCGTTCCAGGCTGGTGTCCAACTGACCCGCCAGGGGATCGCCGATCCTATCTCGCTTGTCGGCGACCAGGGTCTGGAGGCCGTGGAGCATCTCGGTTGCGCCTGCCTCATCGCCCGCCTCCCACGCGGCTTGAGCGGCCTGGAGCCTATCTTGGAACAGGAGTTGCAACTCCGCGTCCGGGATGCCAGCGGCGAGTGCTTGCAGGTGTTCGAACTCCCGTGCCAGTGGGATCTCGCCACCGCCGGATTGCAGCGCATCCAGTTGTCGCTGGGCATATGTCTTGAGGCCCGGCAGAACATTCTCCTGTGCCAGCACAAACTCCAACTCGGCACGGGCTTCCTCCAGGTTACCCTCTCGCCTGGCACAGATAGCAAGATCGTAGTGGGCCCAGGGCAGGTCGGGGTCGAGTTGTAGCGCCTGTTCCAGTTCGGGGCGGGCCTCATCGCACGGTGCACCCTGGGCCAGGAGCAGCAAGGCGGCAAAAGCGTGAGAGGTTGGTTCTCCCGGCATATTTTCCAGCATCCAGTCAATGTCTTCCCCTGCCTGGTCCCACCTGCGTGTCATTATGGAGGCGATCGCCATTCGCTGGTGAAGCTCAGGGCTTTCCGGGTTGGCCTCCAGGCCCATCTTGTAGACGTCCGTTGCCTCATTCACCCGCTCCAGGGAAGTCAACAGCGAGCCAGCTTCCAAGTAGGCCTGGATCAGAGAAGGGTCGGTCTCGATTGCCTGCTGATACAGTTCGAGGGCGGCGTTGTTGTCGCCTGCCCGCTGGGCTGTCTGAGCCTCTTCCATCAGCGCCTCGGCAGCGGCGGGGCCGCCCCGGTTGCGCAGCTTGTTCCCAACGGCCATCGCGCCCAGGCAGAGGATGAGCACGCCGGCCACGCCAGCCACCATCCAGGGCCAGCGCCGCTTCTTTTTCTTCTTCGGTCTGATCTCTTTTGGCGCTGCGGCCTCCACAGCCGGCGCGGGCTCTTCCGGGAGCGCGGCTGGGCTGGACGGTGCGGCCTCCTCCACTGGCGCGGGAGGGGGCGGTGGGGCGAGGGGCTGGGGCGCGACGGTTGTCGTCGAGAGGAGTTCGGGCGCTATCTCGTCCAGCGCGGCGTGGAAGGCGGCGTTCATCTCCTCGATGGAGGAGAAGCGGTCGTCCGGCTCCTTCGCCAGCGCTTTGAGCAGCACTCGCTCCAGGGACTTGGGGATATCCGGGTTGATGCTGCTGGGCAGCGGCAGGGGAGAGAAGATGTGATCGTGCACGACGGCATAAGGGGTGTCGGCCTGAAAGGGCACCCGCCCCACCAGCATCTCGTACATCACCACGCCCAGCGAATAGATGTCGGTGCGGCTATCAAGTTTGAGCGATCCCTTGGCCTGTTCGGGAGAGATGTACTGGGGCGTGCCGACCATCATATCGCGGGAGAGGGTCGATTCTCCTGCCTCGGCCATTCGCGCCAGGCCAAAGTCGGTCAGATAGATCTGCCCCTGGGGAGCGATGATAACGTTGGAAGGCTTGATGTCGCGGTGGAGGACTTTGTGTTTGTGGGCATAGGCGAGGGCGTTGCTGACGGCGTCCAGGATGCGCCGCGCTTCCTCCAGATTGACCGGACCGTGGCGAAGACGGGCTTTGAGCGTCTCACCCTCGACAAAGCGCATGACCAGATAAGGGTTCCCTTGGTGCTCGGCAAAGTCATAGACCGGGATGATGTTGGGGTGGTCGAGCTTGGCGACAATGCGGGCCTCCCGCTGGAAGCGGGCCAAAAAGTTGGGGTCCTCCAGAAAGGCCGGGTGGAGCACTTTGAGGGCGACGTACCGGTCGAGGGCGGGATGGTAGGCCTTGAAGACGGTCGCCATCCCCCCGCGGCCCAGTTGTTCAACGATGCGGTACGGGCCGACGTTCTCGCCGATTGCAAATGACATAACTCTCCTCCTCGCCCCGCGCGGGGCCCAACCGCCCCCATTATAGCAAGGTTTGGTCAAGAGAACAAAACGAGAAGGTAAAGAAAGTGTAAACGTAGCCACGCGGCCCATCATCCCGGCTGGCCCCGCCTCCCCTCCCTGGCGCAGGAGGGGGAAGCGGGGCCGAGGCTGCCGGGGCGGTTACGCGTAGACGTGGACGCGCCTTGATCTAGGGTGCATATGCACGGAGGAGCAGCGGCAGGTAGATGGTGTGCATCTCGGCCCACGGCGGCTGTGGGTCGGACAGGGTGAGGGTGGTGTGGACGCCGTCATCGAGCAGCAGGTCGTTGTACAGTGTGGTCACGCTGTCTCCCAGGCCGTCTTGGGCCACCTGGGCGACAAAGTGCAGCGTCACTTGGCTGTGCGCCGTCACCACATCGCTCCAGGTGAGTGTCCCGGCGGGCGATTCGCTCAGATCGCCGGCGTCGGCGACGGCATAGTACGCGGCGAGCGGGTCGCTGATGACCACGGTGGCGCTCACCGCGCTGCTGTTGCTCAGCGTGACGGTGAACGTCACCAAGTCGCCGGGAGCCACCGCGCCATCCTGGGCGGACAGCTTGAGCGAGCCGAACAGGTCGGGGCCGCCGAAAGTCGCCGCCACGGGGTCGTGGTCGGACGTGCGCCAGATGACCGAGCCGTTGTCGCTGTAGGGATTGTGTGGAAAGTCGGCGTTATAGTGCAGCGGCGCGGTGTCCAGCAGCAGGTAGAACATTGCCGGCGAGACGAGGATGTGGTCCAGTATCTGGCTCCGTCCGTTGTAGATGTAGCTGTAGCGGGCATCCGGCGGCAGAGTGAACCAGGTCGAGGTCAGGTTGCCGGTGGTGTAGAGCGCCTGCAGGGGAGCCGAGTCCTCAAAGTCGTTCAGGTCGCCCATCACCACCAGGCGCAGACCGGGGTCGGCGGCGATGGCCTGCCCGGCCCAGCGGGCCAGCGACTGGGCCTGCAGCAGCCGCCACTGGGCGCTCTGCGGGTCGCCGCTGCGGCTGCGCTTGGATTTAAAGTGGTTGGCGACAAAGGTGACGTGAGTGACATCGCCCGGCTGCGGCCCGACCTGGATGGTGGTCGTCAGGATGAGCGGCATGCGGGAAAAGAGAAGCTGCT
>JAOZPF010000204.1 GCA_029932895.1 Anaerolineae bacterium
TAGCACAGCAATTTGTCCTGGATTGTGGACAAATTGGCTCCTGCAACCACGGTGGTTGGGAGAATTCGTCCCTCTCCTCATTCGTTGTAGTGCTGCCCCGAAATCTAACTTTGCCAAAGTAATTACGATCCGCCAATGAAAGCGACCAGGCGGAACCAGCCGCTTACCGTCGCCGGACGCGAAGCATAAAGAGCGTCCCCAGCAGCGCGCTGACCGAGGCCAGCACAAAGACTGCCGGGTAGCCCAGATAAGCTCCAGGCCGCAGCGCGTTCACCCCGTCGATCAGCGGGCCGGCCAGCCGGCTCGCCGCCCCTGCCCCGGCCGTGGCCAGGTTGGAGAGGCCCAGATACTTGCCCGCCTCTTCCTGCGGCACGAGGTCGGTGGCCAGCGCCCAGTTGACGCTCAAAAAGATGCCCGTGGCCATGCCGATGACCGCGCCAAAGATATAGAGGGAGGTGACACTTCGCGCCAGGACGAGCAGCAAGATACCCAACGATGCCAACCCACCGCCAAATATGTTCAGCCGCCGGCGACCGATGCGGTCGGAGAGCAGACCGGCAGGGAAAACCAAAAGTGTCAGCGCCAACCCTATCGTCGCCAACAGGTTGCCCGTGACAGCGGCGGAATCCGAAACACCCAACCAGTCGCGGATGGCGTACTGAGCAAAGCCCTGCACCGCATAGACGCCGAGGAGGATCAAAAAGCGCGAGATCAGCAGCGCGGTGTAGTCGGGATAGCGGCGCAGGTCCACGCGGAGGAGACCGCGCAGGCTCACGCCGTCCCCCCCTTCCCCGCCGCCAGGGGCGGGCTGCTCTCGGGTTCCCAAAATGGTGACGAGCGCACTGACCAGCAACACGCCGCCAATGATGACAAAGGCCAACAGCGGGTTGGAATCGCCCATCAGCCGCCCGGCAACCAGCGAGGTGACGATCAGCCCCCCCATGTCGAACAGATTCTTGATGCCGGAGGCCAACCCCCGCCGCTCGCCAGGCACCAGGTCGGGGATCAGCCCCTGGGCGGGACCGTGGGCCGTGTTGGAGGCGAGTTGCAGCAGCAGGTAGCCCGCCACCAACCCCCACAACCCCCCCGCCCACGCCATGACGGCCAAAAAGAGCAGACTGAGCAACGTGCCCGCCAAAATCCAGGGGCGGCGCCGTCCCCACCGTGAGCGTGTGCGGTCGCTGAGAGCGCCGCTCAGGGGCTGAATGACCATCGCCAGCACCAGGCCAGCAAAGGTCATCCCGCCCAGGTAGGTGTTCTTGAGCGTTTCCGGCACCAGTCGCAGCAGGAGCGCCGGCAAGATGATCGGGTGGAGGCCGTTCCACATAAAGGCCAGTCCGAACCAGTAGACATTCATCGTCACGTACTCGCTCTTTTTCATCAGTTGCGCTCCTCTGTGTTTGTGCTAGAGTAAGTGGTGGGCTTCTCCATAGCCGAACCATCAAAGGAGGGTTCGGATTTTGCGCTATGATACCACAAGATACATCAGATGGGGAAATGGGGTACTACCGGCTTCCCGCCAAGCTGGTGGGGAACATTCTGTGGTCTCTGCTGACCATGCGGCCCCGCTCCATCGCCCGCGACGGGCTGGTCGCGGCGGCCGGTATGTCCCCACCGCCGGAGGTGCTGGGGAGCGAGTACATTCCCCCACGCGGCCCGTGTCTGGTGGCGTGCAACCACTACAGCCGGCCCGGCCTCGGAGTCTGGTGGACGGTGCTGGGGATCACGGCGGCGGTGGTCGCCCGGCGCGCTCCCAACGCCGACCCTGAGGTGCATTGGGTGATGACGGCAGCATGGACCTTTCCCGAAAGCCGCTGGCGGCAGCGGCTCCTGACCCCCCTCACGCGGTTCGCCTTTGGGCGGGCCGCGCGGGTGTACGGCCTGGTGACGATGCCGCCGATGCCGCCCGCCCCCCACGAGGTGACCGCACGCGCGGCGGCGGTGCTGCGGACGGTGCGGCTGGCGCGTCGTCTGGCCCGCAAGGGAGGTATGATCGGGCTGGCCCCCGAAGGGCAAGACAACCCCACAGGATTGGGGCAGCCCCCCAAGGGGAGCGGCGCGTTCATCGCCCTGCTGGTGGAGGCCGGTCTGCCGGTGCTGCCAGTGGGGGTGACGGAACGAGGGGGGAGGATGCGCATCTCGTTCGGGGAGACCTTTCTCCCCTCTGTCCCCCCGCGCCGGGTCGAGCGGGATCGGGCGGTGGCCCGCCAGGTGATGGAGGCCATCGCGCTCCAGATAACATAACGCCAGTGGCGAAACGACAAACGCCCGCCCGGAGGTTCCCGGGCGGGCGCTGTATCATCCCTCCTAGCGGTTGCGGATGGTGGCCTGAGCTGCCGCCAGCCGGGCAATGGGCACCCGGTAGGGCGAGCAACTCACATAGTCCAGGCCGACCCGGTGGCAAAAGTCGATGGAAGCGGGGTCGCCGCCGTGCTCCCCGCAGATACCGACCTCCAGGTCGGGGGTGGCAGCCTTCCCCTCCTCCACGCCGATCCTCACCAACCGTCCCACCCCAACCTGATCCAGGGTCTGGAAAGGATTGGCCTCCAGAATCTTGAAGCGGACCGGCTCGCCCTCCTCGTCCACCTCGCCGGTCTCGATGCCGTCGACATAGGCCATCAGGAACTTGCCCTCGGCGTCGTCGCGGCTGTAGCCAAAGGTCATCTGGGTCAGGTCGTTGGTACCGAAGGAGAAGAAATCGGCGTGCTGGGCGATCTCGCCTGCGGTCAGGGCCGCGCGGGGGATCTCGATCATCGTGCCGAACTTGTAGTCGACCTCGACGCCCTCTTCCTCCATCACCTGTTGCGCCACCTTTTCCAGCTTTTCCCGCTCCAGTCGCAACTCGTTGACGTGACCGACCAGGGGAATCATCACCTCTGGGATCACCTTGACGCCCCGCTTGGCGCAACGGCAGGCGGCCTGGAAGTAGGCGCGAGTCTGCATCTCGGTCAGCCCCTTGTACATGATCCCAGCCCGGCAGCCGCGCAACCCCATCATCGGGTTGACCTCCCAGAGCGAGTTGACCACCTGCAACATCTCTTCCTTCTCCGCCAACTCGGGCGCATCAGGAGCAGTGCACCTGAGGCGAGCGACCTCCTCGATCAATTCCTCACGGGAGGGCAGGAACTCGTGCATCGGCGGGTCGATAAGGCGCATAATGACCGGCAGCCCGTCCATCGCCTCAAAGATGCCCTCAAAGTCCTGCTCCTGGAAGGGCAGCATCTCGTCCAGCGCGGCTTGGCGCTCCTCGTCCGTCTCGGCCAGGATCATCCGCACCACTGCATCGCGGGCGCGCTCGTCAAAGAACATGTGCTCGGTGCGACAAAGACCGATCCCCTCCGCGCCAAGCTCGCGGGCCCGCTGGGCATCCTTGGGATAGTCGGCGTTGGTGCGCACACCTAGCTTGCGCACCTCGTCCGCCCAGCCGAGCAGTTCGACCAGGTTCTCCTGCTTCTCGTAGACGACCTCTTTTGTGGGAATCTCGCCCCAAAACACCTCGCCGGTGCCGCCATCGATAGAGATAATGTCCCCCTCCACGACCACCCGCCCAGACTCACGAACGGTGAACCGTTTTTGCTCCGCGTCGACAATGATCCCCTCGCAGCCAGCGACGCCGGGCAGGTTGTTGCCCCGCGCCACGACCGCCGCGTGGGAGGTCATGCCACCATGCTGGGTGAGAACGCCCTTGGAGGCCAACATTCCCGGCACGTCGTCGGGGGAGGTCTCCGGGCGGACCAGGATCAGTGCCTTGCCCTGCCGGGCCAGCGCGGTGGCCTGTCTGGCGTCAAAGACGACCGCGCCGGTAGCCGCACCAGGAGAAGCGTTCAACCCCTTGGCCAGCAGGTCCCCCCGCTCTTCGGCCTCCTGCTTTGCCACCGGGTCAAAGGACGGATGGAGCAACTGGTCCACCACATTGGGATCAACGCGCATGAGCGCCTCTTCCTTGGTGATCAACCCCTCGTGGACCAGATCGACGGCGACTTTGACGGCAGCGGCGGCGGTCCGCTTACCGGTGCGGGTTTGCAGCATCCACAGCTTGCCCTGCTCGACGGTGAACTCCATGTCCTGCATATCCCGGTAGTGCTTTTCGAGCTGCTGCGCCACCTGAGAGAACTGGGCATAGATGTCTGGCATCACCTCGTGAAGCTGATCGATGGTCAGCGGCGTGCGAATGCCGGCGACCACGTCCTCGCCCTGGGCGTTCTCCAGGTACTCCCCGTAGAGATGCTTCTCGCCGGTGGCGGGGTTGCGGGTAAAGGCCACGCCCGTGCCGCTCTTGGCCCCCATGTTGCCAAAGACCATCGCGCAGACGTTGACGCCGGTACCCCAGTCATGAGGGATGCCGTTCAACTCCCGGTACGCCACCGCCCGCTCGCTGTTCCAGGAATCGAAAACCGCGCCGATGGCCAAGCGTAGCTGCTCGTAGGGAGCAGTAGGGAAATCAGTACCCAGGTGCTCGCGATAGAGCGCCTTGTATCGCTCGACCAGTCCCTTCATCCCCTCCAGACTGACCTCGGCATCGGTGGCAACCCCTTCCTTTCCTTTGAGCTCCACCAACAGCTCTTCAAAGTGCTCCCGCCCCAGGCCCATCACGATGTCGGAGAACATTGTGATAAAGCGGCGGTAGGCGTCGTAGGAGAACCACTCGTTACCGGTAAGGCGGGCCAGCCCCTGGCGCGTCTCGTCGTTCAGCCCCAGGTTGAGGACTGTGTCCATCATCCCTGGCATAGAGACCCGCGCGCCGGAGCGGACCGAGACGAGGAGCGGGTTCTCCGGGTCGCCGAACCGCTTGCCGCTCAATTCCTCCAGCGCCTTCATCGCTTCCAGTACCTGTTCCCATAGCCCTGGTGGGAACTCGCCCGTCCTCATGTACTCGACGCACGCCTCGGTGGTGATGGTGAACGTAGGCGGCACGGGCAACCCCGCGCCGGTCATATCGGCCAGGCCGGCCCCTTTGCCGCCGAGGATCACCTTCATCTCGGCCAACGTTGGTTCGTGCCCCAACGCTTTTGCCAATTCCTCTCGCGCCGCGGCCGCGAGATACAACCATTTCTTACTCACGATACTTTGCCTCCTGCAAATCTGCGACTGCTGTCACTCGCGAAACTAGGTCCCGGCAACGGTGGTACCCAAGCCTCCGTACCAGAACCCAAGGAATTATACCCGCGTTACAGCCAAAGTCAAACGAAAGCCCACCCGGGTGTTCGAAGCAGAAGGAGGCATTCGCATCAACCCCCGGAACGAGCGAAGCTTAACGAATTCGCGCTAGTGGAGACAATAGGGCATCTCGAGCTCAGGAGGTGCCCTATGTCTGTCTACACGACGAGTGGCCCCGGAGCAGAATCTCCGGAGGCCACCCTGTTCGCCCAGGCGCAGGCGGGTTGCCCCGAGAGCCTGAACTTGTTGATGGAGTGCCACGATGGATTGGTTCAGGCTGTCGTGCGCCAGCAGGTGCTGGGCGAGCTGCCCTTCGACGAAGCCCTGCAAGCCGGTCGCATCGGCCTGTGGCGTGCGATCCTGGGGTTCGACCCCTCTCGGGGGCT
>JAOZPF010000205.1:0-3390 GCA_029932895.1 Anaerolineae bacterium
ACTGGCGACCGTCCAGCAGCGGGGATACGTGGCCAAGGAGAAGCGGCGGCTCGTCCCCACCGAGACCGGTTTCTTGGTCAACGACCTGTTGGTGGAGCATTTCCCATCTGTGCTGGACTATGGCTTTACGGCGCAGATGGAGGCCGGCCTGGACGAGGTCGCCGCTGGCAGGCGGGAGTGGGTGGGGTTGGTGCGCGAGTTCTGGGGGCCGTTCAAGGAGCGGCTGGACGAGGCGGAGCGCGAGCTTCCCAAAGCTAACCTGGAGCCGCAAGAGATTGGGCGGAACTGCCCCGAGTGCGGTCAGCCTCTTGTCCTGCGCCACGGCCGCTACGGCAAGTTCATCTGCTGCAAAGGGTTCCCCCAGTGCCGTTACACCGAGCCGTGGTTGGAAAAGGTGGGGGTCAAGTGCCCCCGTTGCGGAGGGGAGCTGGTGGAGAAGCGGACCCGCAAAGGGCGGATTGGTTATGGCTGCGCCAACTATCCCCAGTGCGAGTTCTGGGTCTGGAAGCGTCCCCTGCCGCAGCCGTGCCCTGCCTGTGGGGGATTGCTGACCGAGGGGCGGAAGGGTATGGCCCGCTGCAACGACTGCGGGGCGGAGGTGTCGCTGGCGGAGCTGCTCCCGGTGGAAGCTGACGAGCAGGTGGAGAGATGAACCTGCTCGTCGCCACGCGCAACGTGGGCAAGATGCGCGAATACCGCGCGTTGCTAGCCCCGCTACCGGTGCGCCTCCTCTTCCCGCCGGACCTGGGGCTGGTAGTGGAGGTGGCAGAGGACGGGACGACCTACGAGGAGAACGCCCGGCTCAAAGCGCTGGCCTATGCGCGTGCGGTTCGAGCCTACCCCCAGGAAGTATCCCTGGTCCTGGCCGATGATTCGGGGCTGGAGGTGGACGCGCTGGGCGGTGCTCCTGGCGCCCGCTCCGCCCGCTACACTGCCGGCTCCGATACCGACCGGCTGACGGCACTGCTGGCGGCCCTAGAGGGGGTTCCCAGAGAGCGGCGTAGCGCCCGTTTCCGCTGCGTCATTGCCATCGCTACCGCGGAGGGCCGTATCTATACCGCCGCGGGCGTCTGCGAAGGGTTCATCGTTACCGAGCCGGCCGGCGGCGGGGGGTTTGGCTACGATCCGATCTTTGGCCTTCCCGCCCTTGGCTGCACGATGGCCGAGCTGCCGGCGGAGGAAAAGAACCGCATCAGCCATCGCGCGCGGGCGGTGCAGGCGGCGTTGCCCATCCTGCGCCGGCTGCTCGCCGGTGAGAGAGGAGGTCGAGATGGCGCGCGAGTGTGAGGAACCCAAGTACTGGCGACTGGTCAACGCGATCATGCGCCAGGCCATCCTGGCTATTGAAGAGGTGATGGGAACCCGTGGCCTCAACGTGGTGCTGCGGGAGGCGGGGCTGGAGCGGTACATTGGCAGCCCGCCGCCGGACAACCTGGAGTTGGGCGCTCACGCCAGCGAGTACGCGGCGCTCAACCAGGCGGTACTTTCCTTCTATGGTCGGGCGGGGAAGGGGATGCTGCGGCGCATTGGGCGAGCCTCCTTCCGCTATGGGGTGGAGGAGCAGGCGGCGCTGATGGGGTTGGTAGGTGTGGGCCTCAAGCTGATGCCGCAAAAGACCCGTGCCCGCTTCATCCTCAACCAGATGGCCAAAGCGCTGATGGACACCAACGACGACGTCTGCATCACCGTCGAGCAGACAGAACAGGGGTTGGTCTATTCCGATTATTCCTGCGCCGTCTGCTACGGTCAGCAGACGGCGAACCCCATCTGCCATCTCCTCGGCGGCTCGGTGTCCGAGGCGGTGAGGTGGGCCACGGGACGGGATTACCAGGTACGCGAGATCGCCTGCCGGGCGATGGGCGCGCGCGCTTGCTCATTCCTGGTGGAGGGGGTGGGGTAAAACTTTGCCCTCCTGCTCGTTTCGTGCTACCATATAAACCTGCAACATTGAAACCTGAAATCGGAACCGCGATGAACCTGGACGTTTTTCAGAGCCGTATCGGCTATCATTTCCGGGACCCGGGGCTGTTGCTCCGCGCGCTCACCCATTCATCCTACGTCAACGAACACCCGGATGAGGGGCCGGATAATCAGCGTCTCGAATTTCTGGGTGACGCGGTGCTCGGCTTTGCCGTAGCCGCCTGGGTCTATGTGCGCTATCCATCTTTTCACGAGGGGGAGATGACCCGGCTGCGGGCGGCGCTGGTGCGGGAGGAGACGCTGGCCCGCTGGGCCGGTCAACTGGGGCTGGGAGAAGCGCTCCGGCTGGGGCGCGGCGAGGCCGAGGGCGGCGGGCGCACCCGTCCGGCCAATCTGGAGGATGGCTTCGAAGCGCTGGTGGGGGCGCTCTACCTGGACGGAGGACTGGAGCCGGTCCGTCAATTTCTCCACCCCCTGGTCGAACCGGAGGCCGCGGCCATTTTGGCGGCCGCAGCGGATAGGGACGCCAAGAGCCGCCTGCAGGAGTGGGCGCAGGCCGAGTTGGGAGTGACCCCCCATTACCGCATCGTTGCCGAGCGCGGCCCCGACCACGCCAAGACCTTTGTCGCCCAGGTGCTGCTGGGCGCAAAGGTGGTCGGGCGCGGCGAGGGACACTCCAAACAGGCCGCCGAGCAGGCCGCGGCACAACAGGCACTGGACCTTGGACATATGACCTTGGACCTCTGACACAATAGGAGAGCAAGATGAACGATAAAGAACATCAGCGACTGGAGAAAGCGCGTCAGCAGTGGGAGCAGACCACCCTGAAAAAGAACCTGGACCAGCATCCAGAACGGTACGACGAGTTCATCACCACCTCCGGCGAACCGGTCGAGCGGCTCTATACCCCACTGGATTTGGAGGGGGGATACGAGGAGAAGCTGGGGTTCCCCGGCGAGTATCCCTTTACCCGCGGTGTCCATCCCACTATGCACCGCGGTCGGCTGTGGACGATGAGGATGTTTGCCGGTTTTGGCACCGCCGAGGAAACCAACGCGCGCTTCAGGTACCTTCTGGAGCAGGGGCAGACCGGCCTCTCGGTCGCCTTTGACATGCCGACGCTGATGGGATATGACACCGACGCACCGGAGGCGGAGGGCGAGTTCGGCAAGTGCGGCGTGGCTGTCTCCTCGCTGCGGGATATGGAGGTTCTCTTTGACGCTATTCCTCTGGACAAGGTGACCACTTCGATGACCATCAACAGTCCGGCGGCCATGATCTGGGCTATGTACATCGCCGCGGCCGAGAAACAGGGCGTGCGGATGGACCAGTTGGGCGGCACGATTCAGAACGACATCCTCAAGGAGTACATTGCCCAGAAGGAGTACATCTTTCCCCCCAAGCCTTCGATGCGGCTGGTGACCGATACCATCGAGTTTGGCAGCCAACACCTGCCCAGGTGGAACACCA
>JAOZPF010000205.1:3400-5542 GCA_029932895.1 Anaerolineae bacterium
TCTCGATCTCCGGCTACCACATCCGCGAGGCCGGCTCGACGGCGGCGCAGGAATTGGCTTTTACCCTCTCCGACGGCATGGAGTACGTCCGTTGGGCGCTGGAGCGGGGCCTCGATATTGACGCCTTTGCCCCGCGCCTTTCCTTCTTTTTCAACTGTCACAACGATTTTCTGGAAGAGATTGCCAAATTCCGTGCCGCCCGTCGCATTTGGGCGCGCGAGATGCGAGAGACATTCGGCGCTCGGAACCCCCGCTCCTGGTGGATGCGCTTTCACACCCAGACCGCCGGTTGCAGCCTCACCGCCCAACAGCCCGAGATCAACGTGGTGCGGGTGGCGATCCAGGCGCTGGCTGCCGTGCTGGGCGGCACCCAGTCGCTGCACACCAACAGTATGGACGAGGCGCTGGCATTGCCTAGCGAGTTTGCCGTCACCGTCGCCCTGCGCACCCAGCAGATCATTGCCCACGAGTCGGGCGTGGTCAACACCGTGGATCCCCTGGGTGGCTCTTACGCCGTCGAGGCCCTCACCGACCGCATCGAGCGGCAGGCCTATGATTATTTTGAGCGCATCAAGGCCCTGGGCGGTGTCCTTCCTGCCATCGAGGTTGGATTCTTCCAACAAGAGATCGCCGATGCTGCCTACCGCTACCAGCGCGAGATCGATGAGCGGAGGCGGCTCATCGTCGGCATCAACGAGTACGTGGCGGACGAACCCCTGCGCATCCCGCTGCTCAAAATAGACCCGCAGGGGTACGAGCGGCAGGTGGCCCGGCTGAAAACGGTGCGGGCGGAGCGGGATAGCGGGGCCGTGGGTCAGGCCCTCGACCGGCTGCGCATCGCCGCCCAATCCACCGAGAACACCATGCCCTACATCCTGGACGCGGTCCGGGCCTACGCCACGCTGCAGGAAATGATGGACGTCCTGCGCGAGGTCTTTGGTCTCTACCGTGAGCCGATGATAATGTAGGCCATCGTTTGAGACTGGCGGCGCGGGGTGAGGCGAGTTCAGGATCGATCCTCGTCTCCTGCCCCGCTCACCTACTTGCCTACTTGCCCACTTGCCCGCTTGCTTCCATTTGCCCTTTCACTTCTTTTATAGTAAACTTGGTCACCTCAAGGAGGACATCGTAGCGACATGGCAGAAAAAGGACGCAGGAAGGCACTGGAAGCGGCACTGGCGACGCTGACCAAGCGATTTGGCGACGGGGCGGTGATGCGGTTGGGAGAGGCGTCCCACCTGGAGGTGGAGGTGATTCCCACCGGGGCGCTCTCGTTGGACATAGCGCTGGGCGTTGGCGGCATACCGCGTGGTCGAGTCACCGAGATCTATGGTCCCGATGGGGCGGGCAAGACGACGCTGGCCCAGCACATTGTGGCCGAAGCGCAAAAGGCGGGCGGGGTGGCGGCATACATTGATATGGAGCACGCCCTGGACCCGAGCTATGCGGCGGCGTGCGGGGTAGATGTGGACAATCTGTACATCGCGCAGCCAGACACCGGCGAGCAGGCGCTAGAGATAGCGGAGACGCTGGTGCGGAGCGGGGCGGTGGACGTGGTGGTGGTGGACTCGGTGGCGGCGTTGGTGCCCCGGGCGGAGATCGAAGGGGAGATGGGAGATAGCCATCCGGGGTTGCAGGCGCGGCTGATGAGCCAGGCGCTGCGCAAGCTGGCGGGGGCGATCAAGCAGTCGAACACGGCGATGGTCTTTACCAACCAGTTGCGGATGAAGATCGGGGTGATGTTCGGCAACCCGGAGACGACGAGCGGGGGGCGAGCGCTCAAGTTCTATGCCAGCGTGCGCTTGGACGTGCGCCGGATCACGGGGATCAAGGACAAGGGCGAGATGATCGGGGTGCGGACGCGGGTGCGGGTGACCAAGAACAAGGTGGCCCCGCCGTTCCGGGTGGCCGAGTTCGACATCATCTACGGTGAGGGGATCAGCCGGGAAGGGGACCTGCTGGACCTGGCGGTGGAGTACGGCGTGGTGGACAAGCGCGGGTCGTACTACTACTACCAGGAAGAGTCGCTGGCCCAGGGACGCGAGAACGCCAAGCGCGCCCTGGCCGACGCCCCCGCCATCGCCCAGGCCATCGAAACCGCCGTGCGCCAACACGCCTTTGGCGAACCGGACGCGGCGGACG
>JAOZPF010000206.1 GCA_029932895.1 Anaerolineae bacterium
AGATGGTCTATCACAAGGCGGAACTGGAGGCAGCGCAGCACGGCGCAGATAGCGCTCGGGCCATCGCGGCCGGGGTGGCTCTGACCCGCGACCTGGTCAACCTGCCGCCCAACATCTGCACGCCGACCTATATGGCCCACATCGCGACCCAGGTCGCCAGGGAGGCCGGCCTGCGGGTCGAGGTGCTGGAGCGGAAGCGGATGGAGGCGCTCAAGATGGGCGCCCTGCTAGCCGTGGCCCAGGGAAGCGACACCCCACCGCGCTTTATCATTTTGGAGCACAATGGCGAGCGGGCCGACGAACTCGACACCATCGTCCTGGTCGGCAAGGGCGTGACATTTGACACTGGCGGCTACAGTCTAAAGTCGAAGGAAGGGATGGCAAGGATGAAGACCGACATGGCCGGCGCTGCTGCCGTCATCGGAACGATGCGGGCCATCGGCGAACTGGGAGTGGAGTTGCACGTCGTCGGCCTGGCCCCCGCCGCGGACAATATGATCGGCAGTCACGCCTACCGCCCACAGGAGGTCTTTACAGCCAGCAACGGCGTCACCATCGAGATCGTGAACACCGACGCGGAGGGACGGATGTTGTTGGCCGACGCTCTGGTCTATGCCAGTCGCTACCAGCCAGCCGCTGTGGTCGACATCGCCACGCTGACCGGGGCCTGCGCCGTCGCTCTGGGCAAGGTGGCCGCTGGCCTCTTTAGCACCGACGACGCGCTGCGCGAGCGGCTGTTGGCCGCTGCCAAAGCGAGCAACGAGAAACTGTGGCCGCTGCCTCTCTTTCCTGAATACGAAAAGAGCATCGAGTCGGAGACGGCGGACATCAAGAACAGCAGTAGCGACCGGGCGGCCGGCGTCGGCTCGTCAGCGACGTTCCTCAAACACTTTGTCGACTATCCCGCCTGGGCCCACATCGATATGGCTGGGCTGGCGAGCGACATCAAGGACATCCCCTACGTCCCCGAGCGAGGTGCCAGCGGCTTTGGGGTGCGGCTGCTGACCGAGTTCGTGCGCCGGTGGAAGCGGTAGGGTTGGATCGAAAGGAGGCATACGATGCGCAAACGGTTTTTCTGGATCGCGGCGGGAGCGTGCGCGCTCCTGGCACTGACCACGACAGTCGCTCTGGCCGCCCCCCTCGGCCAGGACCAGCCCGTCACGGCGGACGAGCTGTGGATCACCCTCGCCCCCCTGCTCGCTATCGCCACGTCCACCGAACGCATCCTGGAGGTGATCTGGGAGCGATGGGAGAAGAAGGAGGTCTGGCCCAACCGGGACGGCGTGGCCGACACACACGCGCCGGACTATGTGGAGAAGAAGCGCCTCCGCTCCCACTGGCTGGGCACGTTCGTTGCCCTCGTCGCCATCGGCCTGACCAACGTCCGCCTCTTTCACCTGCTGGGCTTTGACGTGCTCTTTTCCGCCCCCAGTATGCAGATCTTTGACCTGGGCATCGGCGGCATCTTTGACGACTTTACCTGGGGCTCCCTGATCGACTGGCTACTGACCGCAGGTATCATCGGCTGGGGCGGCACGGAACTGACCCATAGCCTCATCGAGGGTCTCGTCAAGAGCCGCAATCTGTGGAAAGAGATGAAAGAGGTCCAGAGCGGCGAGCGGTCCCTGCTGGACGTGCAGCTCTTTAACCAGGTGATCGCCCCGCAGTTGGAGGCGATGGGCCTGACGGTGACGCAACTGCGCCAGGCCTTTACCGCGCTGGCCGCCGCCGGCGTGTCGGTGGACGAACTAGTCGGCAGCCTGACTGAGGGCAAAGCAGAAGAGTTCCTGCAACAGCACGGCGAGGCGGGCCAGGCGATGCTCACCCTCCTGCAGGGAACACCGGAGCAGCGCGGCCCGGAGCCGGTGCAACTCGGGATCATTCTGGAAAAGATCACCCCCAATATACGCCGCGAGATCCTGGGCGCGTAACTGCCGGGCGGGACGTACACACCATAGGGGCAGGGGCGCCCCCTACTCCGCCAACAACGCCTCCAGCTCGGCCAGTGTGGTGACCGAGTCGATACGGGCCAGGAATGCCCGCAGCGACTCGCTTTGCTCGCGCAGCCGCAGCACTGCCGGCCCCGTGGGGTCCTCCCCCGACGCCCCTGGCTGGTCGGCGTAGGAGCCGTGGAAAGCAAAGTAGGCCTGGTTCAGCTTGCGGATACGATAGCCGTGCGCCCAAAAGAACTGGCGGCGCTGCTCCATATACTGCTCCGCCTCGTCCACCTGCCCCTCGGCCAGCAACCTGTCCACTTCGACCCTGGTGGTGTGCATCTCGGCGCGGAAGTCAAAGAGCGGCGGCTGTGATGGCTGCGCGGGCGGCGGGGAAGAACTCGGCTCCGGCGGCAACAGGTCGGGGTAGTAGCGGGCCAACACCGCCCGCCCGATCTCTTTGCCCACTAGAGAGGCAGTGGTCTCGTTGATAGTGCGGGCCTCCTGACTGCTGTCGTACGCCCAGCCCAGGGGATGCAAGTCCAGATAGTGATGGGTCCACTCGTGAGAGGTCGCCTCCAGCACCCACCCCAGGTTGGAGCTCTCCAGCAGCATCGCCGGCCAAGCCGAGAGGCCCCCGATAGGAGTCACGAGGGAGGAGACCCCCAAGGCATCATCCACCTGCTCCTCGATCCCCTCCTGCTGGGCCAGGTCCAACCCGTGCTCCAGGCTCTGCTGGTAGATGGAGGCGATCCGCTCCCGTGGCGAGACGATGAGCAGGTAGGGAAGCGGCGTAAAGCGCGCCCCGACCGGGGGCAGGGGGCCGCCCAGGTAACCCATCCCCTCGCTCGCCAGAACCACCCCCACCTGCTCCTGGATGATCGCCTCTACCAGCGGCTGGCGGGCCTCCAACCCGGCCCGCAGGCGGTCCATCTCTCCCCGCAGCTCGGCCGTCGCCTCGCCGGGGTTGGTAACGGTCGGGTCTCCATAGACCGCCTCGACCTGCCCCTGCAGATCGTGCAGCCGGCCCACCTGCGCTTCATAGTCGCGGACCAGAGCGCAGCGGTCCGGCTCGGTCATGTAACGCTGCGGCTGCAGCAACCCGTGGGCGACCTTGACCCAGACCGCATCCGCCTCCCAGCTCAAAAAGTCAAAGCGAACCCCGGCGACGATGCGGTCGATGGAGGTGTCGAGTGCTCCCGGAGCCGGCCCCTCTCCCTCGACGAGCACCAGGAGGAGGGCAAGGAGCAAGAACAGAGACGCCCGCCGGGCGACCCACCCCGCGACGACGGCTATTACCCTGCGGAGCTTGGACATCATCCGGCCTTATGCCGAGCGCAGCACACCGCTCAACTCCCGCTCCAGCCGGCGGACGATCTTGGCGCGCAGTTTGGCGACCTCCTCGTCGGTCAGCGTCCGGTCGTCGGCCTGGTAAGTGAGGCGGTAGGCCAGGCTCTTTTTGCCCGTCCCTACCTGCTCCCCGCGATAGACATCGAACAGCTCCACCGAACGAAGCAACGCTTTACCGGTCTGAACGATGAGCTCCTGCACGCGCACCGCCGGCAGGTTCTCGTCCACCACCACCGCCAAGTCCTCATAGACCGGGGGATGGATGGAGATGGGCTCAGCCACGCGCGGTGCGCCCCACTTGGTCAACAGCGCGTCCAGGTCGAATTCGAGGGCACAGAACGGCTGCTCCGGCAGGTCGAACGCTTCGCGCACGAGCGGGTGCAGTTCTCCCATCACCCCCACCTCGCTCCCATCCACCGTTAGCACGGCGCAGCGACCGGGGTGGAAGGCGGCGTGTCTAGCAGGCGCGAATGTCCCCTCCAGCCCCAGGCGGGCCAGCAGCGTCTCGACCACGCCCTTGAGGTCGTAAAAGCCCAGCGGCGCGCGGTCCTGCCCCTCCAGCCAGGAGCGACTCTCGCGTGGCCCGGTCATCACGACCGTCAGACGGCGTGGCTCGGCGGGAAGGGGCTGCCCCTCCTGCGGCAGATCATCCGCGCCGATCTCAAAGACGGCGACGCGATCGAGAAAGCGCAGGTTCTCGCGGGCCGTGTCAAGCAGCGAGGGCAACAACGTTCGCCGCAGGCAGGCCCGCTCGGAGGAGAGGGGATTGCGCACGCGCAGGGGAGCGGGGGAATCGGGGCAGAACGGAGTCTCCCTCTGCGCATCGACCATCGAGTAGGTGACCACCTCGTCCAGCCCGCAGCCCGTCAGCACATCGCGTACGCGCTCAGCCCCCTCCAGGCGGGGGTTATCTCGCTGCGGCGGCAACTCGTCCCGCATCAGCGTCGTTGGGAAGCGGTCATACCCCCAGATGCGGCCTATTTCCTCAACCAGATCCACGGGCTGCATGACGTCCAGGCGGTGGGAGGGGATGGTTATGTTCCAGGTTTCAGGTTGGAAGGTTCCAGGTTGAGAAGTTTCGGGTTGCGCGACCTCGAATTCGAGGGCGGAGAGGATGCGTTTCATCTCTTGACGCGGTATCTCGACGCCCAGGATGCGGTCGGCATAGGCGGGGTCGAGCGGGATGACCCGCCGCGGCTGGTGACCGGGATAGAGATCGCCAATGGTGGGTAGGACACTGCCGCCGCCCAGCTCGGCCATCAGGTAGGCGGCACGCGCCGCCGCCCTGACCGTCAGTTCCGGGTCCACCCGCCGTCCAAAGCGCAGGCTAGCCTCGCTGGTCAGCCCCAGCAGGCGGGAGGTGCGGCGGACGTTGAGAAAGTGAAAATTGGCCGATTCGAGGAGGATGTCGCGCGTCTCCTCCGTGACCTCGCTGTCCAGCCCGCCCATCACGCCGGCGACGGCGACCGGTCCCTGCCCGTCGGTGATGAGCAGCATCTCGCCGTCAAAGGTGCGCATCACGCCGTCGAGCGTCGCCATCTGCTCGCCGGGGTGGGCGCGGCGGACGATGACCGTCGGGCGCTCCTCGCCCGGTTTGGCCCGCAGGACGTGATAGTCAAAGGCGTGCAGCGGCTGACCCAGCTCTAGCATCACATAGTTGGTTATGTCCACAATGTTGTTGATCGGCCTCATCCCGGCATGGCGCAGCCGCATTTGCATCCAGAAGGGAGAAGGGCCGATGGTCACTCCGCGGACAAAGGCAGCCGAGTAGCGCGGGCAGAGATCAGGGGCGGCGATCTCCAGGGAGATAAAGTCGGGCGTACCGCTCAATTCCACCTGCTGTCGCTCCACCACCTCCAGCACGTCCCGCCGCATCTCGACCCCCAGCAGCGCCGCCGTCTCGCGGGCCACGCCGACGACCGACTGCAGATGGCCGAACGGCCCCTTGATGTCGAACTCTAGCACCGCGTCGCCCAAGTAGTCAACCAGCGGCGTGCCCACCGGCGCGTCGGCGGGGAGGTAGATGATGTCCTCGTGCTCATCAGAAATGCCCAGCTCCTTTTCCGAGCAGACCATCGCCCGCGAGGGAACACCGCGTATCTTGGTTTTCTTCAGTTTGCGGATGCGCAGTCCCTCGGCGTGCCCGTCGTAGAGGCGTACCCCCTCCAGGGCAAAGGCCACCTTGAGGTGTAGATCGCCCTGCCCCCGCCGCGCCAACAGGCTAGGCGCGCCGGTGAC
>JAOZPF010000207.1 GCA_029932895.1 Anaerolineae bacterium
CCCCCCCCCCCCCCCCCCCCCCCCCCCCGCCTCTCTCCCCGGCGTGGGGATGTCGCTGGGAAAGGGGCAGCCTGAGCAGTCGCTTTTGCAAAACAATTATACCAGAAATAAGGCCAGTTGTCACGGGAAGGCGGTTTGAGCGAGGTGGAGCTGGCCTGGATACCTGGGGCTGGCTCTGCGGCTAGGGCGTGATCTCGATTTCCGCGAGGAGAACACTGTTCGATTCCGCCGTGGTTTCGCCCGGGTCGAACACCTGCAGCCGATTCCCCGGCTGTCCCAGCGGGTACATCCCCGCCCGTACCTGATATGTGCCCGGCCTCGTTCCAGCCGGTATGGTGAACTCGTACGAGTTCCAGAGGGCGGTGTCGATGGTCCAGGTATTGGTGGGAGGGGATGGCTCGGTATCCTGCTGGGCGACCAGATTCCCGCCGGGGCTGATGAGGTGGACAAAGACGACATAGTGATCGGGGATGGTCGCCAGGGCCTGCCAGCGGAGGGAGATGGAGAGCGTATCCCCTGGCCGGAAGCTGGCGCGGAGGAGTTCGGCCCGTTCCAGCAGGATGAAGCCGCCCAGGTTGGCCTGTATCTCGATGTGCTGCTCCGTGCCCCCGCTGATGGTGATGGTGACGATGTCGCCAGCCTGGAGCTCGGTCCCCGCCTCCGGCTCCTGGGCGATCACGGTGTTGGCAGGGAGGGGGCTCCAGACCGGGCCCTCCTCTGCGGCCTGCAGGCCGGCTTCGTCCAGCAGGCTGCGTGCCTCCTCCAGTTCCTGGTCGACCACATCGGGCACGACCGCGGCCTCGGGGGGGCCGGCGATGTAGAGGCGCACCTCCGAACCTACCGGCACCCGCTGACCAGGGGCGGGGTCCTGTCGCACTACAGTTCCCTCGGGCGCTGCCGCCCCTGTTTGTTCCTCCAGCGCAAAGCGGAGCCCAGCCGCCTCGATGTCATCTCGCGCCTCTTCCCAATTCCGTCCCTGGGCGTCAGGCACCTCCACCATTGCCACAGTGGGGGTGGCGGTGGCGAAGGAAGGCATACCGTGTTGTGGGGCGCTGGAGTGAGCCCACGCCCGGTAGACCAGCGCCCAGAGGGGAATCAAGCCGACGACGGCGACAAAAGCAATCGCGCCCAGGACCCACGTGCGCCAATTTTGTTCCGGACGCTCTTCCGGCGCGGCGGCCGGCACGGGCCCTGCGGCCTGGCCTGGGTGTGATACAGGCGGGAGGGAGTAGAGCCCTGTGGCCTGAACGCCCTGGCTCTGGTAATTTTGCAGGATCATCGCCACCTGTTCGGCCGTCCGGTAACGCGCGGAAGGCTCCTTGGCGAGGAGCTTGTGGACGATCCACTCCAGTTTTTGCGGCACCTGCGGGTTGCGTGAGGAGAGCAGCGGCGGGTCCTCGCGGATGTGCATCAGGGCTAACGCGGTTGGTTTTTCTGCCTGGAAGGGGGGCGAGCCGGACAGCATCTCGTAGAGCACGACGCCGATACTGTACACGTCCGAGGCGGGGGTGAGGTGTTCCCCCGCTGCCTGTTCGGGCGAAAAGTACAGCGGGCTGCCCCAGACCACCTCCGAGCCGGTCAACCCCGACTCGGAGAGGGCACGGGCGATCCCAAAGTCGGTCACTTTGGCGACGCCGGCGGGCGTGACCAGCACATTCTGGGGCTTGACATCGCAGTGGATGATGCCGGCTTTGTGGGCGTGTCCCACGCCAGCAGCGATCTGGGCGGCGATGTTGACCGCCTGGGCCACGCTGAGCGCTCCTTGGCGGCGGATCAGTGTCTTGAGGTCCTCACCGTCCACATACTCCATCACGATATAGTGCCGCTCCCCGTCCTGCCCCACATCGTAGATGGTGACCACGTTGGGGTGATCCAACTGGGCTGCCGCTCGCGCTTCCTTTTGGAAGCGCGAGAGAAAGGTCGGGTCGTTGGCGTAGGCCTCGCGCAGGATCTTGATAGCCACAGGGCGGTGTAACAGGGTGTCGATCCCCTTGTACACCACCGCCATTCCTCCCGAACCGACCAGTTCCACCAGCCGGTAGCGACCGTTGAGCAGCGTCCCGTCCATAGGCAGGTCGTATTGTACCCCAATTCAATGGGCGGTGCAAGGGTTCGCCTTTCCTGAGAGATATCCCCATCTCCCGAGTTCGCACCTTGTGCGAATCCCGCGTCCGTGCTATACTGTCCCACAATACTGGGCATCGGCGTCTTGCACCATGGAAATATCCACGCACATCACCAGGGTGTTGCCGCCGCGGCGGCGGGAGGACGTGCTGACCCGCCAGCGGTTGCTGAATCGCCTCTATGACCTGGTGGATCGTAAACTCATCCTCGTTTCAGCGCCGGCTGGCTATGGCAAGACCACCCTTCTGGCCGACTTTGCCGCTGACCTGGCGCACCCTGTCTGCTGGTACACGCTGGGCCACACTGACCGCGACCCGCGCCTCTTTCTGGAGCGGCTGGTATCCAGTCTCCGCTATCGTTTCCCGGATCTGGGCACGTACACGCTGCGGGCGCTGGATGACAACCCCGACCTCTCCGGCGGTGCGCCCGACGTGGTCCGCACCCTGGTCGACGAGATAGCGGAGGTGGTCCCTCATTGGTTCGTGCTGGTTCTGGATGACTATCATCGACTGGGCAACGCCCGCGAGATCGACGCCATCCTGGGCCGGCTCGTGGACGTCCAGGCGGACCGCTTTCTTCTCATCGCCGCTGGTCGGTCTGTACCCGATCTGCCCTTTGCCGTCCGGCTTGTGGCCAGAGGAGAGGTGGGTGGGATCGGTCAGCAAGAGCTGCGCTTCCGTGCCGACGAGATCCAGAGCCTGCTGGCCCAAAACAACGGCCTTCGAGTGTCCGAGCAGGAAGCGGAAAAACTGGCTGTCCAGTCCGAGGGCTGGATCACCGGTATCCTCCTCACCGCTCACGCGACGCACCACGACGTGCTTCATGATCTGGTGCGAGCGCATGCTTCTGACCAGCCGGTATACGAGTACCTGGCGCGGGAGGTTTTCGAGCATCAGGAACCGGCCATTCAGGCGTTTCTCATCGCTTCGTCAACTCTGGAGGAGATGAATCTCGCTCTGTGCGAGGAAGCGTTGGGATTGAAGGATGTCGAGTACTCTCTGGCGTTGTTGGAAAAACGCAATCTCTTTGTCACCCGGTTGGAAGGGGAATGGTACCGCTACCACCGCCTCTTCAGGGACTATTTGCAGCTTCGGTCACGGCGCGGGGACGAGTTGTGGTGGGGCGAGCTTCACCGCCGCGCTGCCCGCTGGTTCGAAATGCGCGGGCAGCCCGAACCGGCCGTGGATCACTATCTGGCGGCAAGTGACCACGAGAATGCGGCGCGGGTGATGACAGCGGTGGCTCAGGGCCTGTTCTATGCCGGTCACCTGGAGACACTGTCGGCGTGGGGCGCAGCTCTTCCAGATTCGCTGCGCGATCGTACCCCTCGCCTGGCCCTCTTTCAATCCCGCGCCATCTACAAAAGGGGCGAGTGGGAGGAAGCGTTGGCGCTGACCGCCGTCGCGGAACACGGCTACCGACGGGCTGACGATGGTCAGGGCCTGGCCTATGCGTTACTGCAGCGGTGCGAGGTTTGGCAGGGCCAGGCCCGGTTCCGGGAAGCCCTGACCCTCGCCCGTGAGGTGCTCTCGTTGATCGAAAGGAGCGGCGCGCCGGCTGCATACGAGGCGCACCGTATTCTCGGCCAGTCATACCTCGCCCTCGGCCAACTGGAGAAAGGGGAGATTCACTTTCGTCAGGCACTCGTCCTCTGCCGCGAGCATGGGCAGGGCAGCCAGTTCGAGTTGTCCTCCGTGCTGAGCGGTTTGGCCAACTGCCTGTGGCAACGTGGGCATCTAGCGGAGGCGATCAGCGCTCAGCGCCAGGCGGTAGATGCCTGCCGACGGATGGACCACCCGGTGGAGATGGACGGTGTGCTCAATGACCTGGGTTTTTACCTCTACCTGGCTGGCGAGTACGACGAGGCGCTGCAGTTCTTTGAACAGGCGCTGGCCATCGCCCGCCGCTCCGGCAACCAGCGAAGCGAGGCGCTCACGCTGGTGAGCCTGAGCGAGCTGTATCGCGATACGGGCGCGTGTGAGCGGGCGGATGAGGCCTGCGGTGAAGGGGTGAGCATCGCCGACGAATTGGGGTATGGCTTTCTCTCCATCTATGGGCGGGAGGCACAGGCGTTGGTCCGTCGGTGTCAGGGGCGGTACTCCCAGGCGGAGACGACCATCGCGGAGGCGGTGGGGCGCGCCGAGCTACACCGTCTGGTATACCAGGCCAATCGGTGCCGGGTCACTCTGGGGCTGATCCAGATTGAAGGCGCCAAGGTCCAGGCAGGGCTGGCTAACTTGGCCCGCGCAAGCGAGCGGTTGGCCGGGATCGGTGCCGTGGGAGAGTTGGCCCGTGCCCGGTTCTTTACTTCCTGGGGGCTGTTTCGGGATGGGCGCGACCAGGAGGCGGTAGTTGTCCTCCGCCGGATGCTGGACGTGGCCCCCGCTTCTGCCGTCGAGAGGTTGTTCGCTGTCGAGGGGGAGCGGTTTTCCCCGCTGCTGGAACGGGCTGTGGCAGAGGGGGTGGAGGAGGTGGACATGCTTCTGGCCCGGACGCGCGCTCGCGGACGGAACAGGATGGCTGTGTTCGGCCAGAGCATAGAGGTTTGCCCCCAGAGGGAGGAACTGCGAATCTATGCGTTCGGTCGCGGGCGCGTGGAGCGCGGTGGGGAGGAGGTTCCACTCTCTGCATGGGAGGCCGCGTCCGCACGCCAACTCCTCTTTTACCTGCTCGTCCATCCTCCCCGCCCCCGCGACCAGATCGCCTCCGCGCTCTGGCCAGAGCTGGCCCCCCGAAAAGTCAAGGCCACTTTCCACACCGCCAAGTTTCGCCTCAACCGCGCCCTCGGTCGGGAGGCTCTCTCCTTTGACGGGCAACGGTACCGGATTAGCCCGCAGCTAGAATACCGGTTCGACGTCGTGGCGTTCGAGCGGTTGCTGGACGGAACCGGGCCGGAGCGGCGGGTGGAGCAGCTACAGCAAGCGGTCGCCCTCTATCGGGGGAGCTTTTTGGAGGACGTCTACGCCGATTGGTGCGTGCCGGTCCGCGAGGCTCTGCATGAGCGGTACCTGGATGCCTTGGACGAGCTTGCACGCCGTCTTCTGACCCGTCGACAGGTGCGCCCTGCTATCAAGGCCCTCCATCGCGGGCTGGAGGAGGATGAGCTGCGAGAGAATTTTTATCGCGGCCTGATGATAGCGTACGCCCTCTTGGGCCAACGGGGACAAGCCCTCACTCAGTACCGACGGTGCGCCGATGCTCTGGAGCGGGAACTGGGGGTCTCCCCCTCCTTCGAGACCACCGCCCTCTACCGCCGCATCGTCGACGAATTGCCCCTTGACCAATCCTTCTGACCCCGTGGGTCCCCGCACCGAATCTGTCCCCTCCCACCGCAGGCGGGTATGGGGACAGATGAACGAAATCTCGGCGGTCGACGGCTAGTAATGGGCGCTTT
>JAOZPF010000014.1:0-17160 GCA_029932895.1 Anaerolineae bacterium
CGTGCCCGAACATCCCATCTGGCTCACCGAGACCGGCGTGCCGGTGTGGGACGATGCCCCTGACCCCACCAAGTATGACTATGCTGCCACCCAGCAGGAGGCCGCCGCTTACGTGATCCAGTCCTACGCCAACAGTTGGGCCGCTGGCGTGGAACGGTATTTCTTCTTCCGCACCAATGACGCGGAGATGACCGAGTACTTTGGTCTTGTCCGCAACGACCACTCCCTCCGCCCCGCCTATGTCGCCTACCAGGTCGCCACCACCTACATGGTCACGCCCACAATGTCCACACGCTGGACCTATGGCAATGGCGTGCGGCGGGTGACGCTGTGGGGCACCCCCCGGGGCAAGCTGAGCGTGCTGTGGAACACAACTCCCGCCACTCTCCCGTTCGGCTATGAAGCCACCCTCCCCACCGCCACCCTGATCGACCGCTGGGGCGTCACCCAGACCATCGTCGCCACCGGGGGAGTCTACTCCCTCACCCTGCCGGGGGCCACCGCTAATCTAGTCAGCAACCCCAACGACTATTTCATCGGCGGGGAGCCGTATCTGGTGCTGGAGCGAGATACCACACCGCCCACCATCACCATCACCTCACTTCCCTCTACCACCTATGCTTACACCATCCCGGTCTCTTGGGCCAGCGGCGACGACGCGGCGGGGGTGTGGGGGGTGGACGTACAGGTGCGGGAGGGAGCCACCGGCTCCTGGGCCGACTGGCTCTCCTTCGCCGAGACCGCCGGAGAGACAGCGGCTGGCTACGCCGCGGTCGAGCACGGCAAGAGCTACTGCTTTCGCGCCCGGTCGTGGGACAGGGCGGGGAACATCAGCGCGTGGAGCGCCGAAGACGCGGCCTGCACGATGGTGAATCTGGAGCGGGAGATACAGTTTGAGCTGGCGGCTGTCTATGGGGACGAGAACGAGAACGGGCTGTGGGACACGGGGGAGATATCGCTGACTCAGGCATCGTTCAGCCTGCTGGACGCAACGGGGACAGAGGTCGTCACACCAGCGGTTGGCTCTTCCTGGGAGTTTACAGCGACACTAACAGCCGGGGAGTACACCCTGCGAGTCGTGCCTGAAGGCTGGTGGTCGCCGGCGGCGGCGTGGTTGCCCCGCTGGCTGCCGGTCACCATCGATCCGGGGCTGGGGGTTCAGCAGATCAGCCTAGAGGTGGGTCTATCCCCTCGCCGCGCCAGCTCCCTCTTGCCTCTCCTTCTACATGGCTACCCGGCCAATTGAGCCTGCGTGCGCCCTCGCCGTCGCAGAAGGATCACCGTCACCACACCAGCCACGGAGAGGGCCGAGCCCAGCGCCGCAGCTCCGACCACCAGGCGGCGGCGAATCCGCCGCCCCGCCCTTTGCTGTCGGCGGGAGGCTTCTACCAGTTCTTGCCCCAGGCTGCGTACAAAGGCCGCCGAAGGCTCCACTGGCACCATAACCTGCTTCAACTGATCGGCTAGATCTGTCATCGCCGGCTGACTAACCATCCCTTCCACCTCCCCCTCCTGCCGTCTCCTCCAACGCCAGTTGCTCCCGCAGGGCCACCAGTGTGCGGTGGTAGAGGGACTTGACCGCCCCTTCCGTTCGCCCTATCAGCGCGCCGATCTCGGCGTTCGACATACCTTCCACAAACTTGAATATCAACAACTCTTGCCGTTCCGGAGGCAAGCGGCGCACCGCGCTCAACAGCCATGCCTGCTGCTCCCGTCGCTCGGCCTCCTCGTGCGGCCCCCAATCCGCCGTCGCCACCGTCGCCACCGCGTCCAGCCCCACCACCGGCCTCCGGCTACGGTCCCGCAGCCAGTTCGCCACCGTATTGTGGGCGATGCGATAAAGCCAGGCCCCAAACGGAAGTCCCCGCTCCTCATAACGCGGCAGTGCCTTCAGGGCCCGATAGAACGTCCGTGCCGCGAGGTCCTCCGCATCATGCACATCGCCCGTCCGGTAATAGTGATAGCGATAGATCTTGGCAACGTACCGCTCATAGAGAGCACCGAACGCTTCCGGGTCCTCTTGAGCTTGGGCAACTAGTTCTGCATCCGATGGATGTTTCATCTATAACAACACCGCAATGGTTTCGCGCGTTACGCGCGAGTACAGAGTGGTACAGACAGCCACAGGGCGGCTATTCCGCTCGTTCCAGGACAGCCCGTACCTCCGGCTGCTCCAGAAAGCGGGCGCGGACCTGAGGATCGGTCAACGGATCGACGGTCTGCTTGATGAAATCCGCGGCGATGCGAAAGTGGACCTGGGCGACTGCGGGGTCGTCGATGGAGCGTCCCAGGGCAGCGTGCAGTTGCCAGAGGAGCATTCGGGTAGTAGCGGCGTGGGCATCCCGCAGCGCGTCTTGGAAAACCGCCTGCGCTTGGTCCCGCTCCCCGCAGGCCAGGTGGATACGCCCACGCAGGTACTTGGCCCGCGCCATATGAAGCTCACTCCGCACCGCCTCAGCCTCGGCAGCCAGTTCGTTGACTATCGTCATCGCTCGCGCCACATCTCCCTGGCGCAAGAGCGCATCGCCCAGACTGTAGAGCGCCTGCAGCACAAAGTCCTTGTCGCCCAACTCGCGCGCTCGGGAGAGCGCCTGATTCAGCGCGATCATCGCCTCGCTGTAACGGCCCATGAGCAGCAGGTCGACGCCGATGTTGCGTGTGATATCAACTCCGATGCGTTCCGCTCCCGCTCTGGTGGCCACACCGATGGCTTCCTCGTGGTAATGAAGCGCCCGCTCCAGGTCGCGCAACTCCTGGTACACCTCGCCCAAATCGTTCAACACGGCCGACACGCGGTGGTCGTCCCCCACAGTCCGGAAGCAGTTCAGCGCCTCCTCATAGGCCGTGACCGCTTCGTCCAACCGCCCGGCAAAGTGATGGGCGATCCCCAGGCTGATGAGCACGCGGCCGAGTTCGTATACATCGGGAACCCGTTGGAGAATTGTGCGGGCCTGGAGGAGCGCCGGCACCGCCTCGTCCAAGCGGCCCTGCTTCCAGAAGAGCGTTCCCAAACCGCTCCAACTACGGACCGCTTGCAGGTCATACCCACCGCTCTGCGCCTCCTCCAGCGCCATCCGGTAGCCATCCTCGGCAGCCGCATATTCCCCGGTGCCAGAGTAGCACTCGGCGATACCAACCAACGCCGCGGTTCGCTGCTCCGGGCCAGGCGCTTCCGAGCGTACTTTTTGAAAATCGGCCAGAGCCGCATAGTCACCTTTCAGTTCACGCGCCCGTCCCCGCTCCAGCAGCAGGCTGAAGCGAACCTCTTCCCGCTCAGGGGAAGGGGACGCCTGTTCGAGCCGAGCTAGTCCCTCGTCCGCCAAGTCCACCGCCTGCTGGTACTCCCCGCCGACGATTGCCTCACACACCTCCGACAGCTTCTGGCGGGCCTGCGCCAACACAGAACGTCCGGCTCTCGATCGATTCTCTCCAGCCCTCATCTGAACTCCAGGTCTATGTTCACAATATCCCCAGTGACGCTGATTATATCCCCATTGCCCTCCTCCGTCAATTCGGGTATGTTCCGGGGGGCGTTTCAGTTTTGGGACGGGTTGCCCGGCAGAGGCAAGTACGACGTGAAACGCACCCGCAGGCCGGGGCCGCTTGTCAAATCCTCAATTCCGAGCTATTCTTAACCGAAAGAGTCGATTCCCATTCTCTCCATCGCCGTGTCCCCTAGCGGCGGGAGGGCAACGGTGGACGACCCGACCCTTATCTTGCCGACGACCAAGTCTATGACACGGATATCATTCCGACCGCGGGGGAAAGCGCAAGGCGGTCGACGCGCCCCGGTGAGCCGCGAACGATAAAGCATAGTTTTGGCCAACCAGAGCAAGGACGTATGGACCGCCGTCAGGAGAGTTGATCATGGACCTGGATACGCTGAGCAGTTACCTGCCTCACCCCATAGCCACCCGCATCCTGGAAGCGCCAGAGCGCCCTCTACTGGGTTGGAGTGACTGGTTTGAGGCCGCCGTCCTTTTTGCCGACATCAGCGATTTCACACCTCTCTCCGAGGCTCTCGGTCTTGTTGGCCCTCACGGCACCGAGGAGCTTACTCACATCCTCAACGACACCTTCACTCCCCTCATCGAGCACACCCATCACTGGGGTGGTGTCGTCGGCAAGTTTGCCGGAGACGCTTTCACTGCTCTATTCAGCGGCTCTGATTCCCTTCTGCGGGCCCTCTCCTGTGCCCTTGGCCTGCGCCACTATGTCCTCGCCCACACCGTGCGCCACACCCGCGCTGGCGATTTTGCCATTGGGATGAAGTTTGGCCTCGCCGCCGGCCGCGTTCTGGCGACCACGGTCGGCACCGAACGCCGCGCCGAGTTCGTCTTTGCCGGCCCTCCCCTCGTCGATGCTGGAGCGGCCCAGAATCTCGCCTCCTCCGGCGAGGTCGTCCTCCACCCCACCATTCTGCGCCGCCTTCCCACCGGCGCCGCCGACCTCCAACCTATCCCTGGCGATCACGCCGTCCTCCACAACCTGCACCTCCAGGTTCCCCCCAGCCCCCTGCCTCCCCTCCCCCCTTGTCCCAACCCAGACGCCGCAGCCAGGGCGTTCCGCCCCTTCCTTCCCCAGCCCGTCTACGAGCAGCTCGACGCTGGCAGCGCCGCCTTTGTCAACGAGCACCGGCGCGTCACCGCCCTCTTTGTTCGCTTCGACGGGATCGACTATGGGACACCCAATGGCGCCGCTCTCTTGAACCGATACTCCCAACAAGCCATCGAGGTTGCCAACCGCTTTGGCGGCTATATGCGGCAGATACTTGTCGGTGAGAAGGGCAGCCAAGCAGTCATTCTCTTTGGCGCTCCCATCACCCACGAGAACAATGAGGAGCGGGCGCTCCTCTGCGCCCTCGCCCTGCAAGAACACGCGGCAGAGATGAACTGGATCGTCGAACAGCACATCGGCGTCAACACCGGGCGGGTCTTTGTCGGCAATGTCGGCTCTGCACGCCGCCGCGAGTACACCGCCATCGGCGACGGCATCAACTTGGCTGCCCGACTGATGCAGAACGGTCCCCCCAACAGCGTCCTCGTCGGAGAGACGACCTACCAGGCCACCCACAGACGCTTTGCTTTCCAGCCAGCCATCAGAATCAAGGTCAAGGGGAAAGCGCAGGCCATCACCACACACAGCCTGATCGGCAAGGCACCAAGCTCTTCCATCAGACTCCAGGAGCCGCACTACAAGCTGCCAATGGTCGGGCGGCGGCAGGAGCTGGCTCGCTTGGAAAAGCTGCTGATACAGGTGGCCCAAAGCGGCCACGGTCAGACGGTCGGCATCACCGCCGAGGCCGGGATGGGCAAGAGCCGCCTCGCCGCCGAGGTCATCAGCCGCGCCCTCGACCTGGGCTTTCGCGGAATGGGTGGAAATGGCCTCAGCCATGGCACAACCACTCCCTACCTGGTCTGGCGTCCTATACTGCGCGGCCTCCTCGAACTGGACGACCGGCCTTTCACGGCCCAGATAGAGACGGTCAGCGATTATCTCTCCGCAATCCACCCCGACCTCGCCGGGCGGCTGCCTCTCCTGGGAGACGTGCTGGGTCTGGACATCCCCGACAACGAGCTTACCGCCACCTTTGACGCCAGGCTCCGTCGCGAGAGCCTCTCTGCTCTCATCATCGACCTGATCCGCCACCAGGCTGCCTCCGCTCCTCTGCTTCTGGTACTGGAGGATGCCCACTGGCTGGACGATCTCTCCCGTGACCTGGCCCGTGCTGTTGGTCGCGTCATCGGCACTGCCCCAGAGAACATGCCCGTCCTTTTCCTCACCGTCTACCGTCCGCCCGAGATCAAGCAGCAGGCAGAGCTCTGGGCCACCCCGCCGCCAGCCTTTACCGAGTTCCGCCTCGGTCCCTTCTCTCACGATGAGACCGCCGAGCTGGTCCGCCTCAAGCTCACCGGCCAGGCACTGCCAGCGGACATCGTGAAGCAGGTCGAAGCGCGAGCGCAGGGCAATCCCTTCTTCATCGACGAGTTTCTCAACCTGGTCCAAGATCGCGGCATCGACTTGGACGACCCCGCCGCTCTAGCCAGCCTGGAAGTCCCCGACTCGCTCCAGAGCCTCATCGTCAGCCGGGTGGACCAGTTGAACGAGAGCGAAAAGATGACTATCCGCGTTGCCAGCGTCATTGGCCGCCTTTTCCGCGCCCGCTGGCTCCTCGCCATATACCCTGGCGAGATGCGGGAGGAACTGCTGCGCAGTCAACTGGCTCACCTGGACGGAGTGGAGCTAGTGCTGCTGGATCAGCCGGACCCAGAGCTGGAGTATCTCTTTAAGCACGCCATCACTCACGAGGTGATCTACCAGACATTGTCATTTGCCAACCGGAGAATGCTCCACGCGCGGGTAGCCGCGCACATTGAGGAGAATTACGCCGGAGCACTGGAGGCCTGGTACGGCATCCTGGCTTACCACTATCGGCAGGCCGAGCAGGCAGGGAAAGAGTTCGAGTACACCCGGCTGGCGGCGGAACAGGCAGCTCACCAGTACGCCGCCCGCCAAGCGGTCACGTCATACGGTCGGGCCATCGAACTGGGGGAACAGCACAACCTGTGCACGTCCGAGGCCCTGTTCGATATGTATGTTGCCCACTATGAGCAGAACAGCATCCTCGGCGAGGACAAGCGGATGCTGAAAGATGCAGAGCGTCTGATGGAACTGGCCGCGGAACTGGACCCACACCAACAGGCAGTGGCGCGGATCAAGATGGGGAACGCTCTGTGGCACGTCGGTCGCTTGGCTGAAGCGGTCGCCCTCTATGAACAGGCAGCCGAATTGGCCCGACAACACGACGACAGCATGGCGCTGGCGGAGGCCCTCAAGTACCGAGGGTATGTCCACTTTGGCACTGGAGAGTATGAGCAGGCCAAAGCCATGCTCCTCCAGGTCATTGAGATGGCAGGGCCGGAGGACTGGAGGCAAGAATCGAGCGCGCTCCAGGTAATGGGCTGGATCCTGTACGACGAGGGCGACCTCGACCAGGCCGAGCAAAGCTGGCGACGCGCGCTGGAGCTGAAACAGACCCACGGAGATCGGCCCGGTGAGGTGCTCCTCCTCAGCAATCTAGGCGTGGTTCACCTCACCCGAAACGAGATCGAAAAGGGCATCGAATACAACGAGCGCAGCCTGGCCCTGGCGACGCAAATTGGCTACAGAACGGGCGAGATGGAGAGCCGGATACGATTGGGAGAGGCCGGACTGCAGGTGGGGCAGTACGAATATGCCCGCAGAGGACTCGACAACGGCCTGGCTATATCCAACCAGTTCGCCAGCGACGTGTGGGGGCAGTCCTACATTCGCTCGCGGATCGTCGAGATCCTGTTGGAGACAGGAGAGAACCCCCAGGAGGCCGACCGGCTGAGCCGGGAGGCTGTAGAGATCGCCCGACCAGAGGGGGGAAAAGAGTTACTGGGATGGATTCTCCACACTCGCGGGCGCGTGCTGATGCAGCAGGGAAAGGCCAAGGAGGCCAAACCACTGCTGGAAGAATCGGCCGAGCTGCGCCGCCAGGTCGGCCAGATGGTCACATGCGCCGCCTCGCTGGGGGACCTGGGGCTTTTGCATCTACAGCAGGGCAACCTAGAGGCAGCCCATGCCTGCGTCGACGAGATCCTGGCTCTGCTGTTCCCACCCGAAGGGAAAGGTGCTGAGGGCACCGAGAGCATCGCCGCCGGCCTGGCCTGCTATCGCATCCTGCACGCAACTGGCGATGGGGAACGCGCACGGGAATTGTTGCAGCACGCCCACGATACACTCCAACAGTACGCCAGCCACATCGAGACCGAGGACCTGCGCCGGTCATATCTGGAGCGGGTGAGCGTCAACCGGGATGTCATCGCCGCCTACCGCGCCGAGTTCGGCGCAGCCGGCTGAACGAACCCCAGCTTTCCCAAAGGCTGGCGGCCGAGGTAACGCCTGAAAGGCCGGGCGCCGTCCGCGCAGCAAAAGACCAGCCTTTAAAAAGGGTTGGCCTCGCTCGCTTCCCTGGTTGTCAAAACTTGGACAACGTGATAAGATAAATGCTCACGTCTCGTTTCCAACATCAGCGACCGCTCGCCTGACCTGGCGAGAGTGGCTGTCCGGGGGTGCGCTTGCCTGAAGCCATACAAATGTGGTTCGAAATCTCTTTCGACGTCGTCTACCTGCTTCTCATCTGGGGGCTGGTGATCACAATGTTCCGCCGTCGGGACACCGTGCGGCCGGCGAACCGGCAGGTAGCCCTGCTGGTCGTCATCGCCTTTGCCCTGCTGGCCTTTGGCGATACTGGTCACGTTGGCTTCCGGGTGATGGCTTATGCGCTGGGGAACGAGGCCCCTCAGGTATCGCTGCTGGGCATCCACTGCAGCCTACTCGGTCTCGGGACACTCACCACGGCTATAACGGTGACCCTGTTCTATGTGCTGATGGCCGCTATCTGGCGCTACCGCTTTGACAAGCAGTACGGCCCACTCGAATACCTGATGTTCGTCGCGGCACTGATACGGCTGATATTGCTAGCCGTGCCCGCCAACCAGTGGGATAGTCCGGTTCCGCCGCAACCCTGGTCGATCATCCGTAACCTGCCGCTGTTGGTGCAGGGGCTGGTGGCCTACTCGATTATGCGGGATGCCCACAGGCAGAATGACCGCGCCTTTTGGTGGGTCGGGATAATGATCCTCATTTCCTTTGCCTGCTACATGGCGGTCGTGCTGCTCGTCCAACAGATACCGCCCATCGGCCTGCTGATGGTCCCCAAGACAGTGGCCTATCTGGTGATGGCTCTCCTGTTCTACAACTCCTTGTACAGCAGAGAGGCTTCCTTTGTATGACCGAACCGTGCTCCGCTCCAGCCGACCAGGTAATCAGGTCGGCCTCACCCCGCACCAACTTTCGTAGAGTCTTGCAATGGTGTGGCAATACATCCCCTATAGCACCCTAGTTTTCCTCGCCGCCATTATCTCGGCCGGACTGATGGTCTGGGGCTACCGTCGTCGCCCTGCACCTGGGGCAAACTGGTTCACGTTGCTGATGTTCGCCGCTTTCTCCTGGGCACTGTGCTACGGCATGGAGATGCACAGCGCCACCTTGGAAGCGACGCTCTTTTGGTCCAAGATGCAATATCTTGGCGGAGCCAGCCTGGCGGTCGCCTGGCTGGCCCTGGTATTGACCTACACCGGTCGCTCCACGTGGCTGACCTGGCGTCACATCGCCTTGCTCTCCATCATCCCGCTGATCTCGTTGCTGTTGGCCTGGACCAATGAATGGCACGAGCTGCTCTGGGTCGACGTCGGGTTGGAAAGCGGCAATGCCTTCAACACCCTCAAATTCACGCCGGGCTTGTGGTACTGGGTCAACATCGCCTACGCCTACGCGCTCTTTGTCATCAGCACCCTGTTCCTGATAGAGGCCTACGTCCACTCCTCGCCGCTGTATCGCAGTCAGACTATCTACCTGCTGCTCTTTTCCACAGTAACGTGGGTAGGCAATATAGCCTACACGTTCGGCCTGACGCCGCAGCACATGAACATGACGCCTGTCACTTTTTCGTTCAGCGGCCTGATACTCGCCTGGGGACTATTCCGCTACCGCATGCTGGACATCACGCCAGTGGCCCGCGACATCATTATGGAAAATATGGGCGACGGCGTCATCGTCCTCGACCCTAACAACCGTGTCGTGGACCTCAACCCGGCGGCGCAAGAGATCATCGGGTACAGCCTGACCGAGGTGATTGGCAAGCCCCTAGCTCAGGTGCTGGCGGACTGGCCTGCCATATCCCAGTTATGCGAGCGTGGCGGCGAGGGGGTTCGCACCGAGCTAGCGCTCCCCGACGCGGACGGGGAGTCCCGCACATTCGATCTCCAGGTCGCCCCTCTGCACACCAAGCAGGGACGGCTTATCGGACGGCTGATACTCTGGCACGATGTCAGCGAGCAAAAGCGAACCGAGACCGAGATGCGCTTGCTGCTGGCACTGACTCAAGACATCAGCACGGCCCCGGACTTGGCTGCCGCGCTGCACGCCGCGCTGCGCCTGATCGTTGAGCATACTGGCTGGGTTCTCGGCGAGGCTTGGCTGCCCAACGCGGCGGGCACGCTGCTGGAGAACGGACAAGTCAGCTACTACAGCATCGAGAACACAGAGTCATTACACCGCTTTGTACAAGCAAGCCGCGAGTACACCTTCGCCTCTGGGTCGGGGCTGCCAGGACGCATCTGGGCTTCGGGCCAGCCAGAGTGGCACCACGACATTTCGGCCCTCTCTGTGCACGAATACCGCCGCGTGCGCCATGCGGCCGCTGCGGGCCTCAAGGCCACGTTCGGAATTCCCGTCCTCACCGGCGGCGAGGTGATGGCAGTGCTGGTCTTTTATATGACCTACCCCCGTCCGGAGGACAGCCGCATGGCAGGCTTGGTCTCGGCAGTGGCGGCGCAACTGGGAACGGTGCTGCAACACAAGCAGGCCGAAGAGACAATACACTTGCAAGCAGCAGCTCTGAACGCCACCGCCAACGGTATCGTCATCACCGACCGCGACGGCACCATCGTCTGGGTCAACCCAGCATTTACCAAACTGACCGGTTATGCGCCGGAAGAAGCCATCGGCCAGAATCCGCGTCTGCTGAAATCAGGCGAGCACACGCCTTCGTTCTACCAGCGCCTCTGGGATGCGATCCTCTCCGGACAGACCTGGCAAGGGGAGATGATCAATCGGCGACGGGACGGCAGCACCTACGTCGAGGAACAGACCATCACGCCAGTGCGCAACGCCGAGGGCGAGATAACCAACTTTATCGCCATCAAGCAGGACATCACAAACCGCAAGCAGGCCGAGGAAGAGTTGCGCAAACTGTCCCGCGCCGTGGAGCAGAGCGGCAGCAGCATCATCATCACCGACCTGAAGGGAGATATCGAGTTCGTCAACCCGGCCTTTACCCGCGTCACCGGCTACTCGGTGCAGGAGGCTGTCGGCCAGAATACCCGCATCCTCAAATCGGGCAAACATCCCCCGGAAATGTACCGCGAGTTGTGGGAGACCATCGAGCGAGGCGAGGTCTGGCGGGGCGAGTTCATCAACAAGAAAAAGAACGGCGAGTTCTACTGGGAATCAGCGATCATCTCGCCGGTGATGGACGAAAGGGGCAAGATTGCCCACTACCTGGCTGTCAAAGAGGACATCACGGATCGCAAGCTAGCCGAGGAAGCGCTGGTGCAAGAGCAGCGCAAGACCGACGAACTGATGCGCAATATCCTGCCGGCGGACGCCGTGGACGAGCTCAAAAAAACCGGCCGAGTTCTGCCAGTATTGTTCGAGAGCGCCTCGATTATGTTTGCCGACTTTGCCAATTTCACCGCCACGGCGGAGCAGCTTGGCCCCCAAGAGCTGGTGGGCCATCTGGATTACTACTTTACCGCTTTCGATCGGGTGATGGAAAAATACGGGCTGGAGAAGCTAAAGACCATCGGCGATAGCTATATGTGCGTCAGCGGGTTACCGGTCCCCAGCGAGACCCATGCCGTGGACATTGTGATGGCTGCCCTGGATATGCTGGACCTGGTACGGCTGGAAAAAGAGAGGCGGCAGCACGATGGCCGACCCTATTGGGAGGTTCGCATCGGCATCAGCAGCGGCCCGGTTGTGGCGGGGATAGTCGGCCAAAAGAAGTATGCCTATGACGTGTGGGGCGACACGGTGGTCATGGCCGCGCGGATGGAGTCGTCGGGCGAGGTGGGGCAGGTGAACATCTCCCGGCCCACTTTTGAGCTGGTCAGAGAACACTTTGACTGTCAGTATCGGGGCAAAATCAGCGCCAAACACAAGGGCACAGTGGAAATGTATTTTGTGCGCGGCCGTCTGTAGCCGCGCTTGCCACCCAGCGCCGCCCGTTCACAACAACGCTCCAGAGCGGGTGCCCCCTTGGAACACCCGCTCTGCATTGGTCAGCCTTGTCCTCTGTATCCCCGGACGAGAACCAGAGCTATGGGAAGAGGATAGCCTCCACAGTCACGGTCTGCCCACAGTTGGTGGGGAGGGTGAAGGGGGTGCTGGTAAAAAGAAGCGCGCCTCCCCACTCGTCATAGATCGTCCAGCGGAAAGGGGCCTCTCCAAAGAGCTGCGGAGAGAGCCACCAGGTCTTCCAACCTATGCTCTTCTCCACCTTGTCCAGGTTGCCCTGCCAGCCCTCCACGTCGTGCCAGGAACCATAGGCATCCTGCCATTGGACGACGGTCCACGGGTCCTGCCAAGCTAATTCTCTGGCCGGCCAGTCCGCGCCGAACACCACCTCCAGTGCGATCAGCGCGCCGCTGGGTTGAACCTTGGGGGGTGTTGAGGGTTCTGGTGTCGGTGTGGGAGGACGGGGCGGCAAGGCCATCGGTGCCGCCTGCGCCAGCGACGGGAGCAAGCCGACGAGCATGGCACAGACAACGGCAGCAATCACCAGCGGTCCGACCGGTCGACTTTTGATTCTCATCTTTGTTCCTCTCTTATTCTGTGGATAGGGAGATAACCAGGTCTATCGTCCCTACCAGCGCGGTGGCAGACCGTGCAGATCAACTGACTGAAAGGAGCTGGTCGCCTTGTGCTGTACCGCCCCTGAGCCAGTGGCGACCGTTGCGCCAAGGATGTTGTTGTACGGCTCGCCGAGTATTTCGTCCATCTCCAGTACAGCACCATAGTCAGTGCCGGTGTTGGCCGAGTCCACCTGGGCGTAGACGGGGGTGCCGAGCGCCAGCGGCCAGATCACATCGCTGCTGCTCGCCCAGTAGAAGGGACCGCCGACGGTGAGGGTAAGCAATTCGCCCACCCCCAGCGTCGTCTCCACGCCCCAGACCATCCCGTGGTCGGCCAGGTTGGGCCAGATCTGGTTGACAGCGGTAGGGACGGGGTCGGGGGCGATGTAGAAGTCAACCCAGAAGCCATCACCACTGACGGGCGCGTTGCCCTGGTTGAGGATGACCACCTGAACATCATTGGGGGTGGTGACGATCTGCTCCACCACCAGGTCGGGCGCGCCGGTATAGTTGTGCATCGCCAGCGGCAAGTAGATCCTGGCGCCCACATCCATCTCGACCGGGATCGCGATCGGGCCGGCGAACATGTCGTCGGTCTGGACAATGATAGTGGCGGTATAGACACCAAACGCCATGCCGGTGGAGTCAAAGGTGACCAGAACCGGGTAGTCGGGGTCATCGGCCATAAGGGTGCCGGTGATCGGACTCTCGGATAGCCACGGCACGTTCATCGCGCCGCCAGCCAGCCACAGGACGCTGTTGTGCAACAACACCCCCACATCCCCTGTCCAGTCGGCACCGTCAAAGATCAACTGGTTCAACGCGACGACGTCGTCGTTGACGGCGACGGCGTGATAGCCACTGCTATTCCAGTCCGCCAGCAACGTCGCGCTCGCAGCGAGGCCGGGGTCCTGATGGCCCACATTGTCACCGATGCTGCTCACGCCACTCATCACCGGATGAGAGGACTGCAAGATGTCCATCGTGTCCAGGTTCCAGTTATCCAGGCTGGCAGGAGTAAAGGGACTGTAGCCGCCGCTCATATAACGACCGCTAAAACCCCATTGGTCATAGCTCTGGGTGTAGAGGCTCTCGATGACCTTGCCGCCAGCGTCGATATAGTCTGCCAGGGCATCACCGATAGCAACCTTGTCCAGACCTTGGGAGTCCCAGGTATAGTTGTTGCCGATGATAACGACGTCGTAGGGGAGCAGGTCCGACAAACCGGGGTCGCCGGAGGTATTATCCCACACCGTCACGTTGAGGTCGGGATATGCTCCCAGCGTAGCCAGCAGGTTGGAGATGTCCCCGCCCGTGCTATCTGGGGAGACGAGTAGGACCTCGTATGAACCGGCAAAGTCTGATACCTCGGTGATGGTAAAGGTATACGAGAGCGCGCCGCTGTTGCTCAACGTGAGTGTCTGCACAGCGGTCTCGTTGGGCATCAGTTGCACTGTCATTGAGGGTGGCACGGCGGAAGCGCACGGGCCCAGCCAGCGCAGCTCAAAGTCGAGCGTGGTCGTTGCCTGTCCGGTGATCGCTATACCGGTTACGGTAGCCGTGGTGTGACCCGCTGCCGTCACCGTCAGCGTCAACGGACTGTTCGCCGCGTCCATCCACAGCGCGTAGCCGCCGCTGCTATCGGTCATCAGTGTCCAGGTCATACCGATGGAGCTCTCGACATAGACCTCGGCGTCCTCCAGCGGAGCTGGGTTGGTGTCACAGTAGCCCATGCTGGTGACCGCGCCCACCAGCTTGCCCCACGTCGGTGGCGCAACGACGGTCATTGTCACCGGCACGTTGTTGACTACGTACGGTGTGTCGTGAGCAATCTTGAGCTGGGCATAGTAGTGACCCGGCTGGGCGATCTCGGCCACGCCAGCGTCAAAGGTGACGTCAACGATCCGACCAGATAGTGCCGATAGCGTGCCACTGATCGGATCCTCGGCAAGCCACGGGACGTCATGAGCACACATCGAGGTCGTCTCATTGGAGTCGATCTCGTAGGTGGTCTGTGTGTCCTGATTCACCGCCCACAGATGTCCGTCGCAGTCGATTCCCAGCCCAGCGCCGCTATAGTCGCCAAAGCCGCTGACAGCGAACTGACCGAGCAGCGCAAAGTTATCGGCGGCATCCAGCACATAGACCGGGTTCGGGGCCGCATTGACCATCACGAACAGATGTTGGGTATCGGGATTGTAAGCCAGGCCGGCGATGCTCAACCCCACGTTGACGCTGGCTAGCGATGTGCCATCGGCGGCAATGTGGTAGATGATCTGGTCGTTCCAGCCACCGACAAAGTAGGTGTCGTTGGTGGGGTCATAGGCCACCCCGCGCTGCGAGGTCGACCACGGCCCGCAGATAGTGTTGCCAGTGTCAGCCATCGTCACCGGGTCCAACTCGTAGAGGCAGTTATCGCCGCCAACGTTGACCTGCCAGAGCGTGCCTGTGTTGGGGTTATAGGTCATGTCCCCAGCCCAGGACCCGATCCAGCCGGAGGTATCGATCGTGTTGCCGGTAGCGGTGCCGTCGGGGAGAAAGTTGTGATCCAGGTCGTCGCCGCCGCCAGCACTAGGATCGCTAATCCACAGGTCCCCGGCATCGAGATCGTAGCCAAGCCCCCACCCTATGGTCAGGCCAGTCGGCCAGCTCTGGATGACATCGCCAGCGGCGTACCGCGCAGCCGCAGGAGGGTTCGGCTGGTGCAGCCGTCTGGTCGTCAGGTAAGCCGACTTGAAGGGTTTGACAACGTAGGTCGGCGTCTCGAACGGCCCCAGCGGGCCATAGCCGCGATCCAGTTCGACAAACTCGTACCCGGCAGCCACCCCACCCAGGTTGGTCAGCGTAAAGGGCAGAGTGGCGCTCGTACCCATCTCCAGAGTGACATCCAGGTTGGAGGGATCATAGACCAACCAGCCTGCCGCCAGGCTCAGGTCCTGACGAACCGTGTCGCTCTGGACCACCGTGGGGGTCTCGACAGCAGGCGCATAGCTGCCGGATTTGGTAGCAGTAAAGACGTGCGCTCCTGGTGGCGAGAAGAGGGTGTAGAAAGCATCGTCCACGTCCGGGTCGAGCGGCGTAGGCGCGGCCGTCATCATCTCCCCACTGTCATTGACGACAGCGGCGCCGACCAGCGGCAGGCCGGTGTTATCGTCGTAGACGTTGCCGACAACCAGACCGCCAGGCTGCGGCTGGCACGGCACCTCAACCGTGTACGGTGCCGACCAAAAGACCTGCACGTCGTCGACGTAGAGGCCCTCATAGTTGAGTGAAGAGTCGCTGTCCAGATGCCAGCGCAGCGTCGCCGTCAGCCCGACAGCACCAGAGACATCGGCGCTCATCCGCGTCCAGGTAAAAGTGCCGCTGGCAGTATGCTCCCACAACCTGGTCCACGTGCTGCCACCATTGGTGCTCATCTCCAGCCAGGCATGGTCATAACTAGGACTTTCGATATGCCACGCTTGCTGCCACTCCATCGTGACAGTTGCCGTAGGCGGGACAGCCGAAAAGTCTATGCCTGGCGAAACGAGATCCTGCGACGAATTGCCTTCATAGCTATCATCCAGGTCCGTACCCCAGCAGTTGCCACCGTCAGGGCAATGATTGGGCCATCCCGTCGGTGTACCCCACTCCCACTCGTCGAGAGTGCCGGTGTGGGTGTAGCCGCCGTCGCTGGCGTCCAGGTCTTCTTTGTAAACAACATGGACAGGAGGCACACTCACACCGATGATGCAGATATCGTCCAGGTACCAGCCCGCCTTAACGACGGTGCTGTCCGAATCCAGGTGGAAGCGCACGCGGAAGTCGCTGACCATATAGCTGGAATCCAACTCGACGCCGCGCTGCGCCCACTCGTCATCCACAGCACCGCTCGTTGGACCGTAGACAATAGTCCACGAAGCACCGCCGTCATTGCTGACTTCGACTGCGACATCGTCATAACCGGTTTCGGTCTCCAGCCACTGCCACCAGGAGAAGTAGACCGCATTGCCGGACAAACCACTCAGGTCTATGTCAGACGAGGTGAGGTAACTATCCTCACTGGTACCATAGTCCCCACTGAGGTTGGTAGCCCAGACATTGGAGCCAGAGTGCGCCGCGCCAGGGCCGCTGGTCGGCGCGCCCCACTCCCAGGAGGTCGCCGCGCCGGCGGCGGTAAAGCCGCCATCGTCGGCCTCAAAGTCCTCGCCGTAGTAACAGTCTAGGCCGTAGCCAGGGGCGGAACAAGAGTCCAGGTCCGCCATCAGGCCGATGTCCTGCACCACGTCCAACGTCAGCGGGCCGACGGCGAACGTCGTGGGCTCGTAGCCATCCACCCACGCCTCGACGTGGAAGTTGTACACCAAGCCACCAGCCAGAGTGACGCTGTAGTAACCGGTCTCCGGGTCGGTCCAGATGGTGCCGCCGGGATAACCGACGATGTCGATACTGGCGTAGAGGGGCCAGCCAGCAAGGTCATCGGTGACATAACCTTCCACCGTGTACATCGGCGCCGGCGTGAGGGGAATGTCCTGGGTGGTGGTGACGTCGGAGACAACGCTGACAGCAGGAATGACGGTCGGCAGGTAACCGTAGAGCTGAGCGGTGACAGTGTAGGTGTCGGAGAGCAAGAGCATGCGATATATACCGCCGCTGCCGCTGGTGGTGCTAAAGA
>JAOZPF010000014.1:17170-19083 GCA_029932895.1 Anaerolineae bacterium
CGTCGGGCTGGAGGAAGCTTCCACGTGCGCGCCGATAACAGGAGCCATCGTGCTGCTGTTATAGACCTGCCCCTCCAGCATCCCCTGCGCTCCCAGGGTGCAGTTGGGAAAGCGGAAAGAACCGATGCGGGTGACCCAGGTATTGGAGCCGGTGGCAGCGACATACTCCTGCGTGTACCAGAAGGTGCAGTCGTCCACCGGATCGACCGCCATCATGCTGTAATCGCCCCAGCGGTTGTACCCAGTCTGCACCCCGCCGCCAGCGACAAGCGACTGCTCCCCCTGGGGCATCGTACCCAGCGGGTCGGAGGAGAGGCGGCCGGTATAGCGGACAGAGGGATAGGTGGAGGAACTGGAGACACTGTAGCCGAGGGCGATATCACCGGTGTGGTCCATCGCCACCGAGCCCATCCAACGGTGGTCGCTATCCGGGGCATAGACGCCATCCTGGTAAAGGGACCACGTCCCGCCCCCCTTGCGCATCTCCATCCAGTGCACGCCAGCGTGGTCGCCGCCATCCGCGTCCACCGTGTGATTGGTGAGCAGGGTTTCATAGCTGCCCATGTTGCGGTACTGGAGACGGTACATCAGCCGGTCGGAGATGACATCCAGCTTTCTGGTCGTTCCCGGCTGCGGGATACACTCCCGGTTGTAGCCGCACATATCGGGGTCCACATTGCTCGTGGTCACCGTCGCGTTCGGCAGACCGCTGAGGCCAAAGGTCGAGTTGGAGGGTGTGGCCCAGTCGACGTGAAACTCCCAAATGCGAAGGGTGTCAGCCGGGTCGCCGAGCCAGGAGCTATCATCCCACTCGGCATAGTAGCCAGGCGAGCCAGCCGGAGGAGGGGTGAGGCCATCAAAATCAGCCGGGAGCATGCCGCCAAAGTCGCTGTTGACAGAATAGAGGTCGAAATAGACCATCTGGGCGGGCAGGCCAGCCAGCATCTTGGACCGCTCGAAAGCCGCCACGCCAGCACCGCCCCAGTTGAGCGTCCCGGCGTTGAACTGGTTGACCGTCATATAGTAGGCATCGGGCCAGACACCAAACTTGGGATAGTCGTTCATCTTGTCGACGGGGATGGTATACTCATAGCGGTACCAGGAACCGGTGGGGTCACCGGTCTGGGAGACGGCGATGCACTGGTAGAAGGGGCCATTGGGGAAGTTGGGCAAGGCAAACTGGCTCATGAACCAACGGTCAGCCATCGGGTCGTAGAGAGCGATGGGGTCGCCATCATTGTTGTTCTCGCAAGGTCCGCCAAAGCCGGTGAACAACGTGTTGCCGGGGGCCGGCCCATAGACCAGGGTCTGCGTGTGGTTGACCTTGTCGATCTGCCAGATGGCAAAGTGGAGGTTGATCCACTGGACATAGTGCTCCGGGCCGATATCGCCCTCGGTATCCGGCGGCGCACCGCCGAACAGGTTGCTCACGCCGTCAAAGCTCTGGAACGGTGCGGGCATCGCGTTGGGGCCAGCCCAATCCTGCACGGCACTCGCGTCCCGCGTGCTATCCGACCCGTCTCTGTTGGGCAGCGGCAGAATAGGGATCTCGAACCCTGCCACTGGCGCAGATGGCGCGGTAGGCCGGATAGAGCGCAGGGGCGGCGAGGCATCAACGCGGTTAGGAAGTACCACTAGCGGTTGGAGAGATGACACTTGCGCTGCGGTCGCGGGTTGAGCCGGTGAGGCAGTCACGGGCATGGAGGCGAAAAGAGAACCAATCATCGCCGCCAGCAGCCCCGCGCGCATCAGGTGGGAAGAAAACACCTTCATCGTAATATACTCCTTATTATTGGTGATCTTGATATTACTATATAGCCAGTCCGCTTTGCCGCCACACTTTCTTCATTGCCCAGTAGTAACTATTCAGCCCGGCAGGACAGGAGGGGGTCGCAGGAATGGCGGATAGAAAG
>JAOZPF010000015.1:0-1423 GCA_029932895.1 Anaerolineae bacterium
CTTGCGCGCAGAACAGGCAATCCTCCCCATCACTGCCCTGCTGGTGCTGGCAGCCGATCAGTTCACCAAGCATCTCGTCGCTACCAGGCTGCCCCTCGGCCAGTCGATCGACTTGGTCGCCTGGCTGGCCCCCATCATTCACATCACCCACGTCACCAACACCGGCGCCATTTTCGGCCTCTTTCAGGGCAAGGGCGACTTTTTCCTGATCCTCTCTATACTGGTCATCGTCATACTGCTGTTCTACCACCGCCATATTCCCCAGGGCCAGGTCTTTATCCGCGTCTCCCTCGGCATGCAACTGGGCGGGGCACTGGGCAATCTGGCCGACCGCTTGGTGCGGGGTTCGGTGGTCGATTTCCTCGACCTGAATTTCTGGCCGCTGCGCGGTTGGCCTGTGTTCAACCTGGCCGATGCCTCCATCGTCACCGGTGTCTCCCTGCTGGTGCTGGTGCTGCTGTGGAGCAATCCAGAGCTGCCCCTGCCAGAGGGACAGGGAACGTGACAGAAGCGCAAACCATCACCTTTGTCATCCAAGAGGGCGGAGCGCGGCTCGACCAGGCTATCGTGGCCCACCTGCCCAACCTGAGCCGCGCCCAGGTCCAGCAACTCATCAAATCCGGCGCGGCGACGGTCAATGGACAACCCGCCAGGCCCGCCGTCCGCGTCCGCCCCGGCGACCAGGTGTCCATCGCGCTGCCGGAGGAGCAAGAGACAGCGATCCTCCCCGAACCGATCCCCCTCGACATCGTCTACGAAGACGCCGACCTGCTGGCGGTGAACAAGCCGGCCGGGATGGTCGTGCACCCAGCCACCGGTCACACCAGCGGCACCCTGGTCAACGGCCTGCTGGCCTATTGCCCGCAACTGGCCAATGTGGGCGGACCGGAGCGGGCCGGGATCGTCCACCGGCTGGATAAGGAGACCTCGGGGCTGCTCCTGGTGGCAAAAACGGATGCAGCCCGCGCCGCGCTCCAACGTCAGTTCAAGCACCGCCAGGTGCAGAAAACCTACCTGGCGCTGGTCGAGGGCCAAGTCCAACCACGAGAGGGGATCATCGAGGCCCCCGTGGGCAGGGACCGGAAAAAGCGCAAGCAGATGGCCGTGACGCGCACCGGTCGCCCGGCGGTGACTCAGTACCGCGTCAAAGAGATATTCCGCAGCCACACGCTGCTGGAGGTACGGCCCCACACTGGTCGCACCCACCAGGTGCGGGTCCACCTGGCTTGGCTGGGTTACCCCCTCGTGGGCGACCGGGTGTACGGCCAGCGGCGGCAACGCCTCCTCCCTGCCCGCCACTTTTTGCACGCCTGCGAGCTTCAGTTCACCCATCCGGCAACAGGCCAAGATATAACCCTCACCGCGCCTCTGCCGCCGGAGCTGGCCGCGCTGTTGAAGCAATTGCGGGGGCGGTAGCCCGCCG
>JAOZPF010000015.1:1523-2612 GCA_029932895.1 Anaerolineae bacterium
CAAGCCGCCGATGTAGCGCAAGCCGCCAGCTTGCGACGAGAATCCGCTCGAGCTTGCGCTTCCCGAACGTTTGTGCTATACTCCAACCATCAGATAGAGCAACCCATACCGACATCACAGGAGTGAATTATGCGCGAGATCACCGTCGCTACGGTCCAGATGCACCCGGCGCTGGGGCAGATGGAAGATAACCTCATCAAAATGAGCGAGTTCATCCGCCAGATCGCCACATCACAGCCCGTGGACCTGATCATCTTCCCAGAGCTGGCGACCACCGGCTACGAGATCGGGCCGCGTTTCCCTCAGGCCGCCCAATTGGTACCCGGCCCCGCGGTCAACATCATCGGCCAGCGCGCCTCCGAACACGGCGTCCACGTCGCCTTTGGGATGGTCACGAAAGAAAAGGTGGAGAGCATCATCTACAACTCGGCCATCCTCATCGGCCCCGACGGGGAGGTCATCGGCCAGTACAACAAGGTCCACCTGCGCGGTGAGGAACGGATGGCCTTCCGCGCCGGCTACCGCATCCTCCCCTTTGACACCGACTTTGGCCCGGTCGGGCTGATGATCGGCTGGGACCTGGCATTCCCAGAGGTGGCGCGCAGCCTGGTACTGGAGGGCGCGGAATTGCTGGCGGTGCTGGCCAACTGGGAGGAACCAAACGTAGCAGAGTGGCGAACCTACCTGCTGGCCCGCGCCTATGAGAACGGGGTCTATGTGGCCGCCGCCAACCGCGTGGGCGAGGAGCCTTCCTACACATTCTTCGGCCAGAGCGGCATCATCGGCCCCCGCGGCCAGATACACGCCGCCGTCAACGAACCCACCGAAGGGTATGCGGTAGCCAGGGTCAACCTGGACGAGGTGCGACACCAGCGAGAGGAATCACAGATCCTCCAGTGCCGCCAGCCCAATGCCTACCGCGCCATCGTGAAAAAATACTGACCCCCGTTGTACACCAGGGTAAGGGCGGCCGCAATGGCCGCCCTCCACACCACCAGAGCGGACACACAGGTGCGCCCCTACTCCGCCCACAATGCGGGTGCACACACAGGTGCGCCCCTACAATCCGCTCAATCCGCTCAATCCGCT
>JAOZPF010000015.1:2712-18876 GCA_029932895.1 Anaerolineae bacterium
CAATCCGCTTTTGACTTGAAAGCCCAAGCAGGCTATAATCTCCCAAAACTACAGGACCAGGAGCGGAGAATGGAGATCGTTGACCTGCGCAGCGATACTGTCACCCACCCCACACCGGCGATGCGCGAGGCAATGTACCGCGCCGAGGTGGGCGACGACGTATTCGGAGATGACCCCACCGTCAACCGGCTGGAGGAGATGGCAGCGCAGCGGCTGGGCAAGGAGGCAGCCCTGTTCGTCGCCAGCGGGACGATGGGGAACCTGGTAGCGCTGCTGACCCACTGCGGCCGCGGAGACCAGGCCGTGGTGGGCGACCACAGCCACACTTTCCTCTTTGAGCAGGGGGGAATGGCCGGGCTGGGCGGAATCATGCCCTGGCCGGTCCCCAACCAGCCCGACGGCACCCTGCGCCTAGATGACATCGAGAAGAGCATCCGCCCGGAGAACGTCCACTTTGCCCGCACCCGCCTGATCTGCCTGGAGAACACCCACAACGTCTGCGACGGCACGCCGCTCACAGCCGACTACACCGCCCAGGTGGCGCGGCTGGCCCACAGCCACGGCCTACGGTTGCACATAGACGGGGCGCGCATCTTTAACGCCGCCACCGCCCTCGGGGTGGACGTGAGGGACCTGGTACGGGAGGCTGATTCGGTGATGTTCTGCCTCTCCAAAGGGCTGTGCGCCCCGGTGGGGTCGCTTCTCTGTGGCGACGCCGCCTTCATCCAGGAGGCGCGCCGGGTGCGCAAGGTGGTCGGCGGCGGAATGCGGCAGGCCGGTATCCTCGCCGCCGCCGGCATCGTCGCCCTGGAGCAGGTGGTCCCACGATTGGCAGAGGACCACGAGCGAGCCAGGCAACTCGCCGCGGGACTGGCCGAAATTCCCTCCATCCAGGTCGCCCCGGTCTCGACCAACATTCTCTACTTTTCGCTCACCAATACAGCCAAGACGCCGGAGCAGGTGGTTGAGGGGCTGGCGGAGCGGGGGATCCTGCTGCTGGGCCGCGAGAATGGCCGTTTCCGCGCTGTGACCCATTACTGGATCGACGACGAGGGCATCGAGCGAACAGTCCAGGCAATGCGAGAGATCATGGCATAAGGGACACCGAATGGCAGACAAGCAAGCCAGGTTCCTCAACGTCCGGCCCAAAGAGTGGAAGTTGGTGCTGGCCTTGTTACTGCTCCTGGCCGTCAACACGACAGTTCTGGAACTATCCGACGTCGTCGCGACCGCCGGGTTCATCAGCAACGTCGGCACTTCCCAGGTGCTGTGGCTCTGGGTAGCGGATATGGTCGTCACCATGCTCTCGGCCAGCCTCTACGCGCTGGTGGTGGACCGGACGCCGCGCGTCCAGTTGGTGGGTGGACTGCTGGTCGGCCTGGCGACGTTCTATCTGTTGCTGCGCCTGCTCTTTAGCTACGGCGCGCCAGACTGGCTGACCTATCCCCTTCTCTACATCCTCTCCGACCAGCAATATGCCATCTTTCCCCTGGCCTTCTGGGCACTGGCGAACGACAACTATACCATGGCCGAATCCAAACGGCTGTTCCCCGTGATCGCCGCTGGCGGCACGTTGGGCAACGTGCTGGGCAACGGACTGGCAGCCAGCTCGGCTACGCTCTTTAGCGGGTATGGCAGTGGCGTGCCGGACCTGCTCCTGTTGAGCACCCTCCTCTTTCTGATCGGGTTCGCTCTCCTGTGGTTCACCTTCCACAAACGGGACGTGCGGGCGCGGCAGGCGCGCGAGGAGGGAGCCAGCGCACGCCAGATTCTCGAGGAAGGCAGCGACTTTATCAAGAACGTGCCGCTGTTCCGCTATCTCGCCATCGCCATGCTGCTGGTAGGGCTCGCCCTCACCATCATCGAGTACCACTTTCTCTTCACTGTCGACCAAGCCGTGACCAACGACCCGGCCCGTTTCCAGGCCTTTTACGGCATCTACAAAATCGCCCTCATCGCGGCGACATGGTTATTCCAATGGCTGATCACCGGCAAGCTGCTGGAAAAAGTGGGCACAAAGAACACCTTCACCGTGTTGCCGGCCTCGTTGATCGTCGCTGCCGGCGGCGGGCTGGCCCTGCCCGGTCTCGTCGGCGGCGCAGGAGGCCGCTTCCTGGCGCGCCTGGTCCAGACGGCGTGGGATGAACCGGCGCGCAAGACAGCGGAGGGCCTCGTCCCCGACGAGCGACGCGGCCGGGTCAGCACCTTTCTGGATACATATTACTACTCCGTGGCCACCATCGTCGGCTGCCTGGTGATGGGCGCGCTGTTCCTGGGCTCGTCCCTGGGCTGGCTCGCGGAGCAGACGGTCATCGCCGCCTATCTGACGGTGGCCGCGCTGGCAGCGGCGGGAGCTGTCTGGGCAGCCCTGCGGTTGCGCTCTGTGTACGACCAGAGCCTGCTCAACTGGCGGCTCTCCCGCTCGCGTCGCAAGAGTGTGCTCGATGGCATCGATTTCTAAGCTCGTCACTCGTGAAGGACACTCCGTGACCAAAGACGAGTTGAAAGCAGCATGGTTCGCACGCTTTGAACAACTTCTCGCCCGCCGTAGAGAATTTCCACCCACCGGCCTGGAATGCCTGACCCGCTGCTCTTCCCGCTGCTGCCCGCAGGCGAGGATGCGGGAAATGGACCCGCAGCAGGTCGTCTGCCCTGTGGTGGTGTTGCTCCCCTTTGAGATGGAGTTCCTGATGGAACGGACCGGCGTGTCGGCAGAGGCTTTCCGCCGCTGGCCCATCGAGATCGCGCCGGGGGTGACCATCGATATAGGGATGTGGGACCTGGGAAAGCCTTGCCCTTTTCTGCAAGACAACTTCCAGTGCGGCATCTATAACGAGAAGCCAGTGGACTGCCAGAGCTTTCCGCTGCTGGCTTCCCTCGACCCATCCGGCCAGCTCGCGTGGTCCTATGAGGAAAAATGCCCCTCCTTGGAAACACTGAACGAAGCGTTTGCCGCGCAGATCAGGGCGATGTGGGAAGAGCTACTGCCAGTTCTACCACAGACGTGGTGGAAGCTCTACCAGGCAGCCGATGACTGGACGGGCTGGCCGGCGGATGAGGCGATGGAACTCGACGAGACTGGCCCCGGGGGCGCTGTCATCCGCCCGGTCATCGGGCCGGACTCGCCGCTTCTGCCGGTGGCGGTCGAGCTGTTCCAAGAAATATTTCCCGGCTATGCCCACTATGTGCCTTACATACGGGCGTGCGCCTCGCAGACCACGCCGGATCACCCAGCCACCTTCGACCACGTGTGGGTGATCGAGCAGAATGGCCGCTACATCGGTCTGCGCGTCCTGAGCTACATCCACACCCGCAACCTCGGCCACGACGCCTTCGTGGGACTATTGGAGCCGTACCGCGGCCGGGGAATCGGTGGCTGGCTGGTGCGCCAGACGATGGCCCAACTCCGCCGTGACGCGATGCGGTTCGGCCAACCAGAACCGCTGGGGTACTGCGCCGAGGTCGAGCTGCCCCGCGAGGCACAGGATGAAGCCGAGCGGCGAGAGCGCGAGCGCGCGATGGCCTTTCACCTCAAACACGGGGGCATCCCGCTCCCGGTCGACTACTACGAACCGCCAATGATCAACGGCGTCAGCTATATCAGGCCAGAGCAACTGACCGGCCTTCAGTCTGAGCCTATGCAACTGGTGTTCTACCCTATGCAGCCGGGGAGATCGCTCGGCCAGGCCGACCTGGTCGAGGTGGTGGAAACCCTCTATCTGGATGTCTACCGGCTGGAGCGAGATAGTTGGCAATTTCGCCAGGCGGTGAGCTCCATACTGGGACGAAGGGACCAGACATCAATCAGGGGGGGAGACGATGAGTGAGAAGAATTCGCAACAACGCTCGATCTTTTTCGGCATCAGGCCCAAGCTCCTGCTGACCTTTATGCTGCTCTTTGTCGTAGCCTTTGCCGCGGTCTTTGTGTGGTTCCAGAACTTTGCCACCAGCATGGCGATGGAGAACCTGCGCAACGACTTGATGGCCACTGCCCTCTCAGCCGCAGCGGGCATCGATGGGGACGCCCACGCTCAGCTATACGCGAGCGGCCAGATGGACGACGAGACCTATACCGAGATCGCCAACTCCCTCCGCGCCGTGATGCACACCAACCCTAAAGCAGCCGGCATCTATACCTATGTCCAGGTGCCCGGCGAGACGGACCAGGTTCGCTTTGTCGTCAGCTCCATCCTGCCTCCAGGCGCCGAGCCCAGCCCGCGCGACCTGGAGATCGCACAGCGGAGCAGATGCGAGCTGCCCGCCTACAGCCGTCCGGACATGGGAGACCCCTATGGCTGGGACGACGGTCTCTCCCCGACTATGCTGGCCGGTGTGCGCGAGGCTGGTGCCGAGACCGAGCTCTGGGCCGACGAGTGGGGTGAGTGGCTCTCCGGCTACGCCCCCATCTACAACTCGGCTGGTGAGCCGGTGGGAGCGGTAGGGGTGGATATGTGCGCCGCCGACGTCATCCAACTGCAACAGAGTATCCGCAACACAATCCTGCCCGTGTTTGGCCTCACCATCATCATCATGGCTGTTATCGTCTTTGTCATCGCCCACGGGATCACCCGCCCCATCATCGCTCTGACCAAGGCCGCGGAGAACGTCGGCCAGGGAGACTATGAGCAGGACTTTCGGCCCCTCTATGCGGCCAAAATCAAGGACGAGGTCGCCACATTGGCGGAAGTGTTCGAGATGATGGTGGAAAAGGTCCGCGAGCGCGAGGAAAAGCTCCGTGCGCGCGTGGCCGAGTTGCAGATCATCATCGACCAGGGCAAACGCAAGAAGCAGGTGGATGAGATCACCGAGAGCGAGTTCTTCAAGGATTTGCAGGCCAAGGCCCGCGTGATGCGTCGCCGCACCGGCGAAAAATCGTAACCGGGTATCGTTCGCCCTCCCACCAGTCTCCCCGCTTCGCGGAGGGGATACACCAGGGAGGCGAGGAGGGCCCACGCCCTCTACGCCACGAGCAGCTCCGCCACCCGGCGGATAGATGCCGTTATGGGGTCGTCGGGATAGCAAAGCGCGAAAACGCTGGAGCTGGTCAGGGCCACTATCTCATCGGAGAGGGGCAGCACCGCCGCTACCTCGCAACCATAGGTCGCGGCTACCTCCTGACCAACCCTCTCAAAATCGAAGAAATGGACCACCTTGTTCACCACCAGTAACACGCGCTCCACCTCCAGCCGTCGTGCCACATCCACCACCAGAGCCGTGCCCTGATAGTCCTGCAGGTCCGGGCGCAGGACCACCGCCATCGCGTCCGAGACCGCCATCGCGGTCAGGGTCTCCTCGTTCAGGCCGGCGTGGGTGTCCACCAGCAACACATCCAACCCCAGCTTGGCGGACAACCGTTGACAGCCATCGTGGAGCAGGCTCACGTCGTATCCTTCCTGCAACACCCGCGCGATCGCCTCCAGGTCCGGGCGGGCGGGGACGAGCAGGATTTGCCCGGCGACAGCCACGCCCAGGTTAGGTGTCACATCAAAGGCAGCCTGCTCGATATCGCACTGTCCCCACAGGTAATCATTGAGCGCATAGGGCACCGCATCGGCGTCCAGGCCAAAGAGGTTGTGAATGCCCGGCGATTGCAGGTCGGTGTCGAGCACGGCCACACGCCGCCCACCGGCGGCCAGAACAGCCGCGATATTGGCCACGAGATTGGTCTTGCCCGTGCCACGACGGAACGAGTGAATCGAGATAATTTTGAACATGGTATCCCTTCACCAAATACTGTACACTGTTATCGTTTTTTGATGAACCCTTTAGAATCCAAGTATACACCCGTACTCCCGACCCGCCCAACCAGTCCTGATGCGGGCGCACACGCAGGTGCGCCCCTACCGCAATCCGCCTAATCCGCTGACTCTCCGCTGGCCCTTTGCACTCCCACCCGCAACGAGAAATCGCCCAGGTGGAACTCGGCGGCATACATCCCCGGTCCCGGCTCCGCCATCTCTAGCGTCACGCTCAACGTCTCGGCGGCGATCATCCCCCGCCACGCCGCCACCGCCTCGGCCAGCTCTCCCTCCGCCTGGATCGCCGTCACGATGCGATCGTCCAGCGCAAAGCCCGCCTCCTTGCGCAGGTTCTGCACGCGGCGGATCACCTCCCGCGCCAATCCTTCCGCCACCAGATCGGGGGTCAGCACAGTATCCACAGCGACGGTGACGCCCCGCTCTGAGGCCACCGCCAACCCCTCTCGTGGCTGCTCCTGTACCAGCACCTCATCGGGTGCCAGCTCCACTTTCTCGCTCCCCACCTCCAACGTCAGGCCCAGCCCGGCTCGCAGCCGCTGCACCGCCGTCAGTGGTTCCAACGTCGCCAGCGCTTTGCGCACCGCTGGGAAGCGGCGACCAAAGCGCGGGCCGAGCAGTTTGTTATCTGGCAAGAGGCGGTAGGTCACCAGATCGCTCGCCTCCTCCACAGCGACCACCTGTTTGACGTTCAGCTCATCCCGCACCAGCGCCAGCAGGTCCTCACCCAGTTCGACAGCGTCCGATTCCAGGTGGATCAGGGCGCGCGCCAGCGGCTGGCGCAGTTTGATATTGGCCCCGTTCCGCGCCGCATGTCCCAGTGCCACCACCTGCCGGGCCAGTCCCATCCGCGCCAGGAGCGTCTCGTCCACTGCCTCCTGGTCGGCCTGGGGCCAGAGTGTGTGATGCACGCTCTGCGGTGCGTCCGGGTAGACCGAGCGGACCAGGTTCTGATACATCACCTCGGCGACAAAGGGGACGAACGGCGCCAGGAGCCGGCAGAGAGTCGTCAGCACCTCGTAGAGGGTGGCATAGGCCGCGTTTTTATCTGCGTCATGCTCGCTCTTCCAAAAGCGGCGCCGGCTGCGGCGCACGTACCAGTTGGTCAGGTCGTCCAGGAACGGCTCCACCGCCAGCGTCGCCCCGTAAGCGTCATAGTCCTCCAGCCGCTCCGTCACCTGCGCCACCACCTGGTTGAGGCGGGCGGTGATCCACCTGTCAAGCAGGTTGGCACCGGCCTCCCAGCCCCCCGACCTGCCAGGCTCCCATTCGTCAATGTTCGCATACGTCACAAAGAAGGCATAGACATTCCACAGTGGGATCAGGAACTGCCGCCGTACCTCGTCCGCCTTGCCATAGCCAAAGAGAAGATTGTTCTCGGGCTTCTGGCGGCAGTAGAGCCAGCGCATCACATCCACTCCCATCCGATCCGCCGCTTCATTGAACTCGATGGCGTTGCCCCACGATTTGTGCATCTCTTGCCCGTCCTCTGCCAGGAGTGTGGCATAGCTAAAGCAGGAGAGGAAAGGCGGTCTGTTCTCCAACACTGTCGCCATCGCCAGGAGGCTGTAGAACCAGTTGCGGAACTGGCCAGGAAAGGACTCGCTGATCCAGTCAGCCGGGAACCAGGCCCGCCAGGTCTCGGGATCGATTCGGTATCCCAGAGTGCTGAAACTGACGATGCCCGCGTCGAGCCAGGGGTTGCCCACATCGGGCACGCGGTGCATCCTGGCCCCACACTTGGGGCAGGCGATCTCGACCGCGTCGATCCACGGCTTGTGCGGCGTGTGGCCCTGCAGCACCTCCCACCCCGCCACCGCCCGCTCCTCCAGCTCTTCCTCGTCGCCGATGACCTCAAAGTGACCGCACTCCTCACACTCCCAAATGGGCAGCGCCAACCCCCAGAAACGCTTCTTGCTGATCATCCAATCGTGCATATTGCGCAACCAGTCCAGCTCCCGGTCCAGCCCAAAGGAGGGAATCCAGCGAATCTGCTTTGTCACCTCGATCATGTCCTGCCGCAATTCGTCCATCGAGATGAACCACTCGTCCACCAGCCGGAAAACCAGGTCTGTGCCGCAGCGCCAACAGACCGGATAGCGGTGCGTATAGTCCTCCACCTTGTAGAGCAGCCCCTTCTCGCCCAACTTCTCAAAGACGCGCTCGGCGCTCTCCGAGACGTGGGTGGAGGTAAAGGGGCCAAACCCCTCCAAGAACTCGCCCTCCTCGTTCAACGGGGCAATGGCGGGAAGGTCGTACTCCTTACTCAGGCCAAAGTCCTCCGCACCGCAACCCGGAGCGATGTGGACGATGCCGGTCCCCTCCGCTTCCCCCACCTCGTCCCACAGAATCACCCGGTGAGCCTGAGGCCCACCAGCGGCCTGCTGAGCTGGAAGCTCGTCGAAGGGGCCGTCGTAGGTCCAGCCCTCCAGTGCACTCCCCTCCATCTCCCCCAGCACCTCGTAAGGCCCTTTCAGCATCGAGAGCGTGCCCTTGGAGAGATAGAACACCTCCTCCCCCTGGCGGACCCGTGCGTAGGTCAACTTTGGCCCCACCGCCGCCGCCACGTTGCTGGTGAGGGTCCACGGCGTGGTGGTCCACACCAACAAGCTCTCCCCCGGTCGCTCCCGCAGCGGGAAGCGCAGGGTGACGGCAGGATGGGTCCGCTCGCGGTACCCTTCGGTGACGATCTCGTGCTGGCTGATGCCGGTGGCGCAGCGCGGACACCAGGGCATCACGTCCCGCCCCTTGTAGAGCCAACCCCGCTCCCAGCAGCGCTTGAGGAAGGTCCAGATCATTATGTTGTTCTCGGTGGAGAAAGTAAAATAGGAACCACCCAGCTCCGGCAGTCCCAGCCGCGCCACGATCTGCTCCACCGCACCACTCACCGGCCCCTTTGGCCCCGCGACGGCAATGACCTCTTCCGGATCCCGCGCCAGCCGGTCTGCCAGGTCACGGAGCATGGCCGGGTCGTTCCAGTCCATCCAGTATCCCAGGCGGATCGACTGCTCGGTCTGGATGGCGGCGTAGCGCAGCACCCGCTCCTTGCACCTGCGCACAAAACGCGCCACGCCGTACGACTCGATATCACGTTTGGAGCGGAAGCCCAGTTCCTTTTCTACCTCCACCTCGACCCACAGCCCCTGGCAATCGAACCCGTTCTGGTAGCGGGTGCGGAAGCCGCGCATCGCCTTATAGCGGTGGAAAAGGTCCTTGTAGGTGCGTCCCCAACCATGGTGGACACCCATCGGGTTGTTAGCCGTGATCGGGCCGTCGATGAACGACCAGCGCGGGCCATCCCTCCGCAGTTCGACCAGTTTGCGGAAGGCATCCGTCTCCCGCCAGAACTGGAGAATCTGGTGCTCCTGGGCCACGAAATCGACACCTGAGGATACTGGTTTGAACATACCGCCTCCTTCTTTTGACATTTGGAGCCCCCGCGCTTACAATAGTTGGGTAAACCCTACCATATCGGAGCAGAACAAGATGCTAAAACCATTCACCGACCAATCCTCTCGCCCCTCCCAGGAACCGGGCTGGGACGAGCACCTCAGCTTTGGCTACCGCGAGACCGATGCCCTCTGGCTCACTCGCTGGAGCGCAGGGTCCGGTTGGGAGCCGGGGCAGCTCTACGAGCATCAGGGCGCTACCCTGGAGCTCTCCCCCGGTGCCAACGTCCTTCACTACGGGCAGGCGGTATTCGAGGGTCTCAAGGCCCATCGCACACGAGAGGGCAAGATCGTTCTCTTCCGCCCCGCCGATAACGGGCGCCGCATGCGCAGCTCCGCCGCCCGTCTGGCGATGCCCGCCCCGCCAATCGACACCTTCCTGCGGGCAGTCGAGGCGGTGGTGCGCGCCAACGTCCGTTGGGTTCCCCGCACCGGCAAGGGCAGCTTTTACATCCGCCCCGTGCTCATCGGCACGGGCGAGGTGCTGGGCGTGGCCCCCGCCGACAAGTACCTCTTTTTCGTCTTTGGCAGCCCGGCGGGACAGTACATGGGCGGCGACCGGGTCATCGTCCTCTCCGCCGCCCACCGCGCTGCTCCTCACGGCACCGGAGCGGCCAAGGCCGCCGGCAACTATGCCGCCTGCCTGCGGTCGCAAAAGATCGCCAAGAGCCTGGGCTACACCGACGCTCTCTACCTCGACGCCAGCGAGAACCGCTTTATCGAGGAGTTGAGCGGGGCCAACTTTTTCGCCATCCTGCGGGACGGCACGCTGGTCACCCCTCAACTCGGCTCCATCCTCCCCGGCATCGTCCGCGATTCCATCCTCACCATCGCCCGCGAGCAATTCGGCTGGCTGGCCCTGGAGCGTAAACTCGCCATCGACGAACTGCTGAGCGACGCAGTCGAGGCCTTTTACACCGGCACCGCCGCCGTGCTCTCCCCCGTCACCACCATCAACTACCATGGTGTGGACCACCCTATCGGCGACGGCAAGCCCGGCCCCCGTACCCAAGAGCTGCTCCAGGCGCTGGAGGGAATCCAGTTGCAGGAGCAACCCGATCCCTGGGGCTGGGTGACGGAGGTGACGCTCTAGGCCGTCGCCAGGTCGTACCACATCAGGTCCATATAGTCCGTGCATCCCACCGCCCGCCAAAAGGCCTGAGAGACAGGGTTATTGTGGGCCACTATCAACTGCAGGTTGGATACCCCCCGTCCGCGGAACCACTCCTGCAGCGCTTCAAAGAGCGCCCGCCCCACCCCGCTCCGCCGCGCCGTCTGGTCGACGACGATATCCGTCACATAGCCATGCTGCCCGGGCTCGAAAACGGGGACCTGGTCGCGCAGCACGCCCATGATCTGGCCGACCAGTCGCCCCTCGGCCTCGGCCACAAAAACGCACCAGTCCTCGTTTCCCCAGACATCCTCGTGCAGGTGTTTCTCCCACGCCTTCTCCCCTAGCGGGGGAGGAAGTGGGCGAAAGCGCGGCTCCACCTGGGCGTGGAAATCCATCATCTCCCGCCACAGCCGAAGCATCTCCGGCTGGTCAGCCTCGGTGGCAGGCCGAACGATGAAATCCATACTTCCCTCCTTACGAAAAAACTCCCGCCCCAAAAGGGACGAGAGCCTCACACTCCCGCGGTACCACCCTTCTTGCCCCGCATGGCAGGGCCTCTCTGTCGGCGACGCACGATCGCCGCGTCCGAGTAACGGAGGACGGGTCCGGCTGAGTCTACTCGGTCAGCGACTTTTCGGTCAGCGGCTCCGGAGGGATTTTCGACGCGGTCCCCGCGCCCGGCTCCCACCTATCCCGGGCTCTCTGGGCCGATGTTCCACGCCTACTCGTCTCCATCATCGCCTTTGGGTTATTGCGCACATTATGCCACAGGAGAGGCCCACTGTCAAGCCGCATCAGTGCCCCAGCACGCGCACGCTCTCCTCCCGCCCCTGCAACACCAGGCGGTGAGCCTTGAAATAGGACAAGAGTTCCCGGGCCCGGTTTCGCAACAGACGCATCCGGTCGTCCTTCGCTTTCCAGGTGCCCTCGATCTGGTGAAGAACCAGCGCCGAGTCGCCCCGCACCTCCACCGAAAAATCGGCCGGATCCCGCCCAGCCGCCCGGATGCGGTCCACCAGCCCTTCCAGGGCTGCGATGAGCGTCTCGTACTCTGCTTCGTTGTTGGTCATCACGCGGTCCAGGTCGAGCCGCACCAGGCCGCTACGTCCATCGGCGACGCGGACGAGACGATAGCTGCCATAGCCAGGGCCAGGGTTCCCCCGGCTCCCCCCGTCAAAGACGATCTCGTAATCAGCCGGCCCCTCCATCGCCGCGGGCTCAAAAGCCAGGGGCAGCGCCTCCTGCGTGGACAGGCCATACTCCCGCGCCAGAGAACGGAGCAGCCACTCCCGCTGCTCCTCTGGCAGCGCCCTTATCGCCTCCAGGACCCGTTCAGCCCGCTCGGTTCGCACGTTTCATCCGCCTGTAGAGGGCCATCAAGTTGGCCGCGTGAAGCTGCGGTGCCTGACCGTTGATAGCAACGCGGGAGAGACCGCACCGCTCGATGCCGACAGCCAGCAGGGTCTCCGGCGGCCTGCCTTTGGCCACAGCCTCGGCCACCAACTCCGAGATAGTGCTCAAGTAGGCAGCGTTGGCGTCGAGCACGATCGGCACCTCGCCGCGCAGGATCACCTCGCCGTGCCCCTGGACCATGCTCTCGGGCTTGATCTCGCGTATCTTTTGCAGAGAACGCTGCAGCATTTCCACGTCGCCATCGACGATCAAAGGGACAGGCAGCACCGTGTCGCTGGCGAACAGCACCATGTCCTCCTCGACGAGAACCGAGAGCACATCCTCACTGTGACCCGGGGTCCATATCAGGCGCAGCGTCTTGCCTCCCAGGTGCAGGTCCATCTCCCCCTCGTCCAGCGTGAGATCGGGCAGACGGAGCCTGACTTCGTTTAGCTCCGGGGCCTCGGCGCGCGCCGCCACCAGCCCCGCCTTCCCCCGCGTCGCAAGCAACCGCCGGCAGCGGTCGTGACTCACCACGCGGGCCTCGGGAAAGAGATACGCCCCGTAAGTATGGTCAGCGTGGTAATGGGTCAGGATGACATAGCGCACGCCAGGAGGATGACGAGCTGTGAACCGGACAATCTCGTTGGTCTCAACGGGGAAGGGCATCGTATCAATCACGATGCTTCCTTCCGGCGTCACAACGACCCCAGCCGTGACCTGCGCGTAGAGGCCGCTGGTAAAGATGTAAATATCATTGGAGACACGTTCTCGCAGCATCGCACCTCGCAAGTCATTCAGACGTACCGAGAATAACACAAAGAGAAAACGGTGTCAAGGGGAAAAGGACACCCGGCCTAGCGATAGAGCAACCAACGGGCGATCTGATCCCCCCAGACCATAGTCACCCACCCGCCGATTACCAAAAAAGGCCCATAGGGAATCGGGTCGCGCAGGGAACGGATGCGGGTGACGAGCAACAGCAAGCTGATCGCCCCCCCGGCTAGGATTGCCAGGACCAGCGATTCGATGACCAACGGGAAGCCGGTCACCAGGCCGACAAAGGCAGCCAGGTTGACATCGCCCCCCCCCAGCGCTCCTCGGCCCACAATGAGATTACCCAGCAAGGCAGCCAGCAGAAAAAAGCCATAAGCGATCAGGCCGCCGAGGACGGCATTCCAGAGCGCTGCCTTCCAGGGGGCATCGCCCGCGAAGGGGGTCACGCCGCAGAGAGCGCCCACCAGCGCCAGGCCAATCGCTGGCAGGATGACGACGTTGAGGATCAGCCGCCGCTCTAGGTCGGTGACTGTCACCAGGACAAAGACAACGGTGTACGCTGCCAAAAAGAGGAAACGAAGAGTGGGGCCGTACCGCAGATAGAGCCAGGCGAACAACACCCCCATCGCCAGCTCCACCAGAGAATAGCGCAGGGGAATATCCGCCGCGCAGTGAGGGCAGCGGCCCCGCCCCACAGCAGTGGCGGGCAGAGCGACCCAGTGATACCAGGGACGTGGTTGACCGCAATAAGGACAGCGTGGACGCTGCGGCGGCCGGCGGGCTGGCAGGTCAGTTCCCAGTCGGTTGACCACAGCGCCAACGAGAATCCCCCCAATAACGACAACGATCAGTCCCATATCTTGGGATTATACCCCGCCAGCGCAGACGCGCAAGGCAGGAGTGGCCCTTTGAGGCCGCAGAACCGGTTTGCCGCCTGAAGGCTCCACCGGACTCGAGCCTACAACGGCACCACAAAGCGAAGCACGGCTATTTTCAAAGATACGCATTGACTTTATCGGCTATGTATGGTAGAATATATCGCTGCCCGCACTGCGGGCCAAGCGGAGAGGAACATACAATGCCCAACCATCTGGCCAACGAGACCAGCCCCTATCTGCTCCAGCACGCCGACAATCCGGTGGACTGGTATCCGTGGGGTGAACAAGCCCTGGAAAAAGCACACCGCGAGGATAAGCCGATCTTTCTCAGCATTGGCTACGCCGCCTGCCACTGGTGCCACGTGATGGCCCACGAATCGTTCGAGGACCACGAGGTAGCAGCGATCCTCAACGAGCACTTTGTCAGCATCAAAGTGGACCGGGAGGAGCGGCCCGACCTGGACCGCATCTATATGGCCGCTGTACAGGCCCTCACCGACAGTGGCGGCTGGCCGATGAGCGTCTTTCTCACTCCCAACGGCCACCCTTTCTTCGGTGGCACCTACTTTCCCCCCACGCCCCGCTACGGCATGCCATCGTTCACCCAAATACTGCACTCGGTCATCGATGCCTGGCAGAACAGGCGCCAGGAATTACTGGCTGGTGGACAGCAGTTGGTCGATGCCCTCGAACGGCAGCACCAGGCGCTCTCTGCCACCGACCAGGACCTACAAGCCGCGACACTCACCACCGCGCTCCGCAATCTCCGTCAGCGCTTTGACCCGCGCAACGGCGGTTGGGGCGAAGCGCCTAAATTTCCCCAACCCATGGTCCTCGAGTTCCTCCTGCGCCACTATCACGCCACCGGCGAGGCCACCGCGCTAGAGATGGTCACCCGCACCCTGGACGGGATGGCCCGTGGCGGGATGTATGACCAACTGGTGAGAAGGTGCTTTCTTCCTGGAACGGCCTGATGCTGGCTGCCTTCGCCGAGGCCGCCCGTGTGCTGCACCGGGAGGTCTACCAACAGATTGCCGAGCGGAACGGGGCCTTCCTGCTGCGCGAGCTGAGAACACCAGCCGGTCGCCTGCACCACACCTGGAAGGACGGCGCCGCCAGGATCATGGGAGCGCCCAGCACCGACCCGGCTCCCGTCCCGTTGCTACAGGGCCGCGACCCGGTCGATGGACAAGCCGCCGCCTATGTCTGCGTCGGTTTCACCTGCCGCCCCCCGGTCACCACACCAGAGATGCTAACGGAGCTGATCGGCAGCCACCCGGAAAAGTAACCACTCAGCCCACCCTCCCGCAGGCTACGAACCGCCTCGGTCCCCCTCGAACCTGTGGGACGGTGAGCAGTTACCCCAAAAAAGAGCGCCCGCTACGTAATCGAGGTGCGCCGCACCATGACCTCGCCAATTTTCCCCTCCCTGGAGATGTGCTATAATTCCACTCTGAACGACCGCGTCGCCGAGTGGACAATGGAACAGGACGGAATCACTGTCAAGGGGACAAAGGACGGCCTGCTGATCCGGATCGACCAGGGCCCGTGGGAGGAACGGCTGGACCAGCTTGCCGCACGCCTGGAGGCCGGAGCGACATTTTTCCAGGGCGGCCGCGCCGCTCTAGAGATCGGGGGGCGGGAGCTGGAGCAAGAAGGGATCCAGCAAGTGCGGGACCTCCTGGCCCGCGCTGGCGTGGAATTGTGGGCCATCGCCAGCACCTGCGACACCACCGTCCTCGCCACGGTCCGCGCCGGCCTGGCCCCCAACCTGGGCTGGGGCGACCGCGTGCGGGAGAGAGGCGAGAGGAAACGCGAACCTCCTCCAGCGGCAGGCGGCCTGGTAGTGCGCCGCACCCTGCGCTCCGGACAGCGGCTCGAACACCCAGGTGATGTCATCATCATTGGTGACGTCCACGCCGGGGCCGAGGTGGTCGCCGGTCGGCACGTGATCGTATGGGGAAAGCTGCGGGGACTGGTCCACGCCGGGGCTATGGGGGACGAGAGCGCCGTCATCTGCGCCCTCGACCTGGCCCCCACGCAGCTACGCATCGCCGGTCACATCGCCCGCTCACCCGAAGAGCGACGGCGTCGACCAACGCCGGAGATGGCACAGGTCCGCGATGGCCGTATCGAGGCCGTCACCTGGCACAGATAAGGAGGTGCGATGGCTGGAAGCGTGGTGACCATCACATCAGGCAAGGGCGGCGTGGGCAAGACCACCCTGACGGCAAACCTGGGTGTGGCTCTGGCCCTCCACGGGCAACGGGTGGTCGTCCTCGACGCTGACATCGGCCTGCGCAACCTGGACGTGATGCTGGGCCTGGAGAACCGCATCGTCTACGACTTGGTGGACGTGGTGGAGGAGCGCTGCCGACTACGGCAGGCGCTGGTGCGCGACAAGCGGCTCTCGGAACTCTTTCTCCTTCCCGCCGCCCAAACCCGCGACAAGACCGCCGTCGACCCCGAAGACATGGTTCACGTGTGCTATGAGCTAAAGCAATCCCACGATTTTATCCTGATCGACTCCCCCGCTGGCATCGAACAGGGATTCCGTAATGCCGTCGCCCCCGCCGACCAGATTCTCATCGTCACCAACCCGGAGGTGGCGGCGGTGCGGGACGCCGACCGCATCATTGGCTTGATCGAGGCCAATGACAAGGGACCAGCACGCCTCATCATCAACCGCATCAAGCCCGATATGGTCCGCCGCGGGGACATGCTGGACACGGGCACCGTCGTAGAGTTGCTCGCTATCGACCTCATCGGCATCGTGCCCGACGACCCAGCTATCATCA
>JAOZPF010000208.1 GCA_029932895.1 Anaerolineae bacterium
CGAGGTGGGGCACATGACCGAGAAAGTCGTCATCCCGCCGCCGGACGAGATCGAGATCGTGGAGCGGCGCAAGCCGACCGTGCCACCGGAGGAGTATCAGCCCTACCGCGTCGCGCCCGGCGAGTGGGTGGCCCCGATGGCGGTGGCTGGCGACGGCTACCGTATCCACACCACGGGGCTGACCCATGACGAGCGGGGCTACCCCGCCACGGCCGACGACAGAGTTCAGTGGACGTTGTTGCAACGGCTCATCGACAAGATCGAAAAGAACAGGGACAAGATTGTCATTCTGGAAGAGGACGGCCTAGAGGATGCCGAGGTGGCGGTCGTCGCCTACGGTATCTCCGCCCGCACTGCGCTCTGGCCGATCGCGATGGCCCGCGAAGAGGGCATCCGCGTGGGGTTGCTGCGGCTGGTGACGGTGTGGCCTTTTCCCGATGAGCAGGTGCGGGAGTTGGCTGGTCGGGTGAAAGGCATCGTTGTGCCCGAGATCAATATGGGCCAGATCGTCCGTGAGGTGGAGCGCTGCGCGGCGGGCCAGACGGAGGTGATCTCGGTGCCGCACCCCGGCGGCGACATTCACGACCCGCAGAGGGTGCTCGACGCGATCCGCAAGGCGGCCGGGCGCCAGGTGGAGGAGGGGTGATGGCACTTGAACTGAATGGCTACCAGGCGGGCGGGATGCTGGAGCTGCACGCGGAGGCCGAAGGGCTGAAGGAGGAGATTCACGGCCGCCACCCTATGGACGACCTACTGCGCACCGAGCGCTTGCCGCATATCTGGTGTCCTGGCTGTGGGTTAGGAACGGCGCTGACCTGTTTCATCAGCGCGCTGATTCGCTCTGGGCTGGACCAGGACAAGGTGGCGGTGGTTTCGGGCATCGGTTGTACGGGCCGGGTGGCTGGTTACGTGCGGCTCGATTCCTTCCACACCACTCACGGACGAGCTATTCCCTTTGCCACTGGCCTCAAGCTGGGGAACCCGGAACTCAAGGTTGTGGTCTTTTCCGGCGATGGTGACCTGGTGACCATCGGCGGCAATCACTTTATCCACGCCGCCCGCCGCAATATGGATATGACCGTCATCTGCGTCAACAATTTTAACTATGGCATGACAGGTGGGCAGGTGGGGGCCACCACGCCGATCGGTGGGATCACTACCACGTCACCCTATGGTAACTATGAGTACCCCTTCAATGTCTCCGCGCTGGCTGCGGCCAGCGGCGCGGTCTATGTGGCTCGCTGGACCGTGCTCCATGCCCGGCGACTGGAGCGCTCTATAACGGAGGCGTTGCTCAAGCCGGGGTTTAGCCTGATCGAGGTGATCTCTCCCTGCCCCACCGGATTTGGCCGTCGGCACCGGCAGCGCCAGGGGTTGGATACGATGCGTTACTACCATGAACACGGGGTCATCCGCCACGGCGCTGACCCTCGCGATGCGGACATTGGCCTGAATGGGGACATCATTGAGGGCAAGTTCGTGGACCTGGATAAGCCGACCTTTCTGGAGCGGCGCACCCAGCGGTTGGAGCAGGCGCTGGGGAGATAGGAGGAGAAGGTGAACCGGTTGGAGATACGGCTTTCCGGCTTCGGTGGGCAGGGCATCATCCGCAGCGGGGAGATCATTGGCAAGGCAGCGGTTCTTTACGATGGCCACTATGCGACTTTTACCCAGAGCTATGGGCCGGAATCGCGCGGCGGCGCTTGTGCGGCCCAAGTGGCTATCGCCGACGACCCGGTGGAGCTGAGCTACCCCCACGTGATCGATCCCTCCGTGCTGGTCATCATGTCGCAGGGGGCCTACAACAAGTATGTGCCCGGTTTCCGCCGCGATGGTTTGCTGATCGTTGACGACAGCCTGGTGGAGCTGGACGAGGTGGCCGAGGGGCTGAGGGTGCTCGAGGTCCCCGCCACTCGTATGGCCGAGGAACTAGGCCGCCGCATCGTGGCTAACGTGGTCATGCTCGGCTTTGTGGCCGCCGTCACCGAGATCGCCTCACCGGAGGCGATCAAGCAGGCGGTGCTCGACTCGGTGCCCAAAGGGACGGAGGAGCTGAACGAGCGAGCGTTCGATGTCGGGTTCGAGTATGGGCGCAAGGACGGAGGAGACGAGAAAGTAGCGTGAAAAAAGAGGTCCTGGTCATCGGCGGCGGTATCGCCGGCATCCAGGCTTCGCTGGATCTGGCGGAGATGGGAGTGCGCGTCCACCTGGTGGAGAAGGCTCCCAGCATCGGCGGGCGCATGGCCCAGTTGGACAAGACCTTTCCCACCAACGATTGCTCCACCTGCATCCTCTCGCCCAAAATGGCGGATTGCGCCCGGCATCCCAACATCACCATCTACACACTCTCCGAAGTGCAGGCCGTGAGCGGCGAGGCGGGCGACTTTACGGTGCAGGTGCTCAAAAAGGCCCGTTACGTGGACGAGAACGAATGCACGGCCTGCGGGGATTGTGCCCGGGTCTGTCCTGTTATCAAGCGGGACGAATTTCAGATGGGGCTCTCTACCCGGCGGGCGATCTATATTCCCTTTGCCCAGGCTGTCCCTCAGGCCTACTTGCGTGACCGGGACGATTGCCTCGGCGGTGACCCCATCGCCTGCGGGCGCTGCATCGAGGCTTGTACCAAGCAGTGCATCGATTTCGATATGCAGGACGAGTTGATCGAGCTGTCGGTGGGGGCCATTGTCCTGGCTGTTGGGATGGAGACGTTCGACCCGGTAGCGCTGACCGAGTATGGCTACACCCGCTACGAGAACGTCATCACCGGACTAGAGTTCGAGCGGCTGGTCTGTGCCAGCGGCCCTTCTGGCGGTCACCTCATCCGCCCCACCGACCGGAAGGAGCCGCATGTCATCGGCTTTATCCAGTGCGTTGGCTCGCGTAACTTGAAATACCAGCGGTTCTGTTCGGCGGTCTGTTGTATGCACGCCACCAAGGAGGCGATCCTGGCCCGCGAGCATATACCGGACGTCAAGTCCTATATCTTTTATACCGACCTGCGTGCCTCCGGCAAGGGGTTCCGCGAGTACATTGATCGCGCTCAGCGGGAGTACGGTGTGGAATACATTCGCAGCCGTGTGGCTCAGATCGAGGAGGATGGCGACGGGCGGTTGGTCTTTCACTACGAGGACACAGCGAGTTCCCGCCCGCGGCAGATGAAGGTGGACCTGGCGGTGCTGGCGACCAGCCTCATCCCTGGCCCTGGAGTAGCCGCGCTGTCCGAGATTCTCGACCTGGAGTTGGACGAATACGGCTTTTTCCGCACCAGCCCCTTCTCGCCGACCGACACGACGCGGGAGGGGGTGTTCGCCTGCGGTTGCTGTCGCGGCCCGGCCGACATTCCGCAATCGGTGGCCCAGGCCAGCGGCGCGGCGGCGCGGGCAGCGCAGTATGTGATAGAAGTGGGGAGTATGTAGCGCTCGCCTTGCATTGACGCGTAATACTCCACACCGCGCGGTTTCGAGAGGGGCGGCTACGGTGTGGGTCCGTGGGACTACGGGCCGAGGCCTCTAAATAGGGGAAAGTTATGAAAGACGCTCTCGTCATCGGCGGCGGAATCGCTGGCATCCAGGCGTCGCTCGACCTGGCGGATATGGGCATCCAGGTCCATCTGGTGGAGCGGTTGCCCACTATCGGCGGACGGATGGCCCAATTGGACAAGACCTTTCCCACCAACGATTGCTCCACCTGCATCCTCTCCCCCAAGATGAACGACTGCGCCCGTCACTCCAATATCACGCTGCATACCTATGCTGACGTCACCGCGCTGGAGGGGCTGGCAGGCGGCTTTAGGGCCGCGGTGCTCAAGCACCCTCGTTATGTGGACGAGAGCAGGTGCACCGGCTGCGGCGAATGTGTTTTGAAGTGTCCCACCCGAGTAGCGGATGATTTCAATATGGGGTTGCAAGAGCGCAAAGCCATCTACCTTTACTTCCCGCAGGCCATTCCCCAGGTGATGACGATCGACCCCGACCACTGTATCTACCTGCAACGGGGCAAGTGCAGGGTGTGTGTCAAGACATGTCAGGCGGAGGCGATCGACTTTGAACAGACGGAACAGCGGATAGAGCTCGACGTTGGCGCGGTCGTCGTCGCCACCGGCTATGACTTTTTCGACCCACGTGGGTTGACTCAATTCGGCTACGAGCAGTGCGCCAACGTCATCACCGCCCTGGAGTACGAGCGACTTCTCAGCGCCTCCGGCCCCACAGAGGGGAACCTGCTGCGCCCCTCCGACGGGCGACCAGCCAAGCGCATCGGTTTTATCCAGTGCGTCGGCTCGCGGGATGTGCGGCACCAACTCTTTTGCTCGGCGGTCTGTTGCATGCATTCCAGCAAACAGGCGGTGCTGGCTGCTGAGCACGACCCCGAGGCCGAATCATATATCTTTTACACCGACTTTCGCGCCTCCGGCAAGGGGTTCCGCGAGTACGTGGCCCGCGCAGAGCGGGATTACTCTGTGCACTATGTCCGCAGCCGGGTGGCGCGCATCGCCCAGGGTGAGAATGACAACCCGATCATCCACTATGAGGACGTCGAGACTTCGCGCCCGGCGCGGATGACGGTGGACCTGGCGGTGCTGGCGACCAGCCTGATCCCCCGCCCCGAGACCGCCGAGTTGGCGCGGGTGCTGGGCATCGAGGTGGACTCTTATGGCTTTGTCAAGACCAACCCGCTTGCGCCGGTGGATACGACCCGTCCTGGCATCTTTGCCGCCGGCTGTTGCCGGGGGCCGTTCGACATCCCCGACTCGGTGGTGCAGGGCAGTGCGGCGGCAGCGCGGGCGGCCCGTTTTGTGGAGTGAGGGCATATATTGGGGCGCGGAGACGAGATGGGTGAGGAACTGAGGATCGGGGTCTTTGTCTGTCACTGTGGTAGTAACATCGCCGGGCATGTGGACGTGGGGGCGGTGGCCGAGTACGCGCGGACGCTGCCGGATGTCACTTTTGTCCAGGAGAATATGTACACCTGCTCCGACGCCGGCCTCTCCGAGATCAAACGGGCCATTACGGAGGAAGGGCTGGAGCGGGTAGTGGTCGCTGCCTGCACCCCCCGCACTCACGAGCCTCTGTTCCGCGCGACCTGCCGGGAGGCGGGGCTGAATCCCTACCTGTTCGAATTCGTCAACATCCGCGACCAGTGCTCCTGGGTCCATATGCGCGAACCAGCGGCTGCCACAGAAAAGGCCAAGGACCTGGTGCGGATGGGGGTCGCCAAGGCTCGCTTATTGGAGCCGCTGGAGGAACAGGAGGTGGAGGTCGAGCCAGCAGCGTTGGTCATCGGCGGGGGGATGATCGGCATGACGGCGGCCCTCAACCTGGCGAATCGCGGCTTTGAGG
>JAOZPF010000016.1:0-3477 GCA_029932895.1 Anaerolineae bacterium
TGGACCGACGCTGTGGGCGAGGATCACTACAGCTACGAGTTCTCCTTTGCTACCGACAGCATGGGCGCGGGCGATACGTCCACGCTGCCGGCAGACACGACCACCTTCAGCCGTGGCCCTCTGGACTGTGGTGGGGACGGCAGTTTTGTGATCATCGCGCTGGACGGGGACGGGGCCGAGATCGGGCGGGCCACGGTCAATTTCACCACCCCGGACTGCGAGGAGGAGACGCTAGCTCTATCGCCGATCGCTTCCAAGAGCGGTGATATGAGCACGGGAGGGTGCAGCGCTGCGATCCGCGCTGGTATCGCCCCTGCTGGCAATGGCATACGTGGCTTTGCTGGCTTCGACATCTCGCCCCTGCACGGGGCCACGATCGTAGCCGCCACCCTTGATCTGAGTGACTATACCCTGGAAGGGGATCCTTTCGAGTTTCTACATCCCCTGCGTGTCGAGCAGATCGAGTTCTCGGGAAACCTCTGTGGCAGCATCGACAATCTCGACACGCCGTCTTTGGCCTCGCTGGGCAATGTATCGGCCGCCTCGCCGGGGTTGAACAATCCGCTCGACGTGACGGCAGCGCTATCCGATTATCTGTCTTCGGGTGATCCCAACTACTTTTTGGTGCGGATGCGGTGGGAGCATGATGATGCCGGCGGTGCTTTCGCCAGCATGATCAATTGGTCCACAGTTCGATTGACTGTTGTATACCAGCCGTGAAGGGGGGGAAAAGGATGAATCGGAGAGGATTGCGATTGGTGACGGCTGTCACCGTCCTTGCGCTGGCGGCGTTGGCCTGCGGAGGCGGAGGGGCTGGAGAGAGGCCCACTGTTACCATCAGCAGCCCGCCCAACGGGATGGTGGTGACGGTGGGGCAGGAGGTGCAGATCATCTCGATGGCTGCCGCCGAGGCGGGCGTGGAGCGGGTTGAGCTTGCTGTCAATGGGGAAGTGGTGCGGAGTGATATGCCGCCGGAGGGGAACCCGACGTCGTTCTCGATGGCGCAGCCGTGGACGCCGCTGGCGGAAGGGGAAGTGACGGTGGTGGTGGTGGCGTATGACACGTCGGGCGCGGCATCGGAGCCAGCGGTGATCACGCTGCAAGTGCAGGCGGGAACGGGGGCGGTGACGGAGGAGCCAGGCCCCACACCGACGGCGATGCCCGATGTGATGGGAGAGGGCGGCTGTACGCTGAACGCTTCCTACGTGGCGGACGTGACGATCCCGGACGATACAGAGTTGGCACCGGGGACGAGTTTTGTCAAGACGTGGCGATTGCGCAACAGCGGCAGTTGTGACTGGGAGGATGGGTTCGAGTTGATCTTTGTGAGTGGGGAACCGATGGGTGGGCCGGTGTCGGTTGTGGTGCCGGCGACAGCGGCGGGGAGCATGGTGGATGTGAGCGTGAACCTGGTCGCACCCGGCTCGCCGGGGACCTACCGTGGCAACTGGCGCATGCGCTCGGACACGGGAACGGTGTTCGGCACGCAGGTTTATGTGCAGATCGTGGTGCCAGAGCCGGCGACGAGCACGCCAAATCCGACCGACACGCCGGGTCCAACCGACACGGCATCTCCCCCATCGCCCACATTTGCCCCCGTTACGTTCGCGCCGTTGCCCATGACGTATGTCTTTGTCCTTCGCTCGGTCGAGGAAGTGGGGAATCAGACCACTTTGTCGCCCGGAGAGGTTGACTATGTCACGGCTTCTTGCCCGGCCAACAGCATCGTCGTCAGCGGGGGGTACGCCACCAACTCTGATGTTCTGGTTTACACCCAGCTGATGGATGGAAACGGCTGGCGGGTAGCGGCCAAGAACAACTCGACCAGCCATGACCGGGTGTTGTTTGCCTATGCCAACTGCTTGTCCGGGACGGGCGGTTCCGTCACCCAGGTTGTGGACCAGGTCACGGTGGCGAGCAACGCCGTCGGTCATCCGGTGGCTGCTTGTCCGCAGGGCAGCGTCGTTACTGGTGGGGGGTGGGCCACGAACCCCAATGGCACCCTTCGCGTCTACAATAGCACCCAGAACGGCAATGACTGGCAGGTGTACGTCGAGAACGTCGGCGGAACGGCCGAGCTGGCGAACGCCTATGCAATCTGTCTCTCCGGCGTTAGTGGGACAACCAACTTGGTTCTTGAGCAAGATACTGTGCCGGCCGGCGGCACGTTGGGGGTGGTCGCTACCTGTGAGGGGAGCGACCTGGCGGTGGGGGGTGGGTTCGCGGTGACTCCTGACTCGATCGTATATAACAGCTCGCTGTGGTCGAGTGAGAATCACCAGTGGATTGTGTATAGTCGCAATCCCTCGGGCAGCACCCAGTTGATGAACAGTTACGCCGTTTGCCTTTCCTACCACTAGCCCGTGAACTTGCTCGTGTGCAAATCTCCCGCAGGCCGACCGCCTGCGGGAGATTTCTGTGTGAGGCAGGGGCGACCCTGGAATAACCGTTTAGCTTCTCCCCTCCCTGACGGAGAGGCACAGTGGAGGAGGGATGGTCTGGGCGGTGGTTGCACCCCGGAGGGCTACACGGTCGCGCCGATGGTCAGACAGACAAAAGCCCCCAGCATATAGAGAGAGGCAAGTTTGAAGAGAAGCCAGTTCAAACGCTCGGACGGTCTGACCATAGCCACGATCGACAGGATGGCGAGGGTGGCTCCCATCGCGCCCATCACCCCCATAGCGATGGGGTGGATCGCCAGCAGCCAGCCCGCCAGCGCCAGAGCGACTGTGTCTAGGAGCGTCGCCGTGGCGATCAGGCGGCGGGTGGCCGTTGGCCCATAGACATTGGGCCAGATTGGTATCCCCGCCAGGCGGTACTCTTTCGCATAGTGAGAGGAAAGGGTCAGGATGTGGGTTGGGATCCAGAGCAGGACTCCGGCAGCCAACAGAAGCCCTACTCCGTCCAGCCGCCCCAGGGCGAGTGCCCGTCCAGCCAGCGCGGGCATCCCGCCGGAAATCCCGCCCCACACGATGGAAAAGGGGGTGCGGCGTTTCAGCCATAGGGTGTAGACTCCCAGATCGATTGCAAAGCCCAGGCTGACGATCAGCCCAAAGAGGGGGGAGAGCGCCCAGGCCAGCGCTAGCCCGCTGGCGGCGAGGAAAAGGCCGGCCAGGACGGCGGAGCGGACGGAGACGGAGCCTGCCGGCAAGGGACGGTGGGCCGTGCGGCCCATCTGGGCATCGATGTCGCGGTCCAGCACCATGTTGAGGGCGGTGCATCCGCCGATTGATCCCGCCAGCGCCAACCCGCCACCGATCAGTTTTTCCCAGACGACGTGCCCCGGTAGACTGAGGGCATAGGCGCAGACGCCCGTCACCAGCAGGAGAGAGGTCTGGAGGGGCTTGGTCAGCGTCAAAAAGGCACGGGCTTTCAGTGCCGGGGATATGGCTTGGGGTAGCCGGACGATGGTCGGGGCGGGTTCGCTTGAATTGTTCACAGTCTGACTCCGAGTATAGGATTCAAGATGCAGGAGGT
>JAOZPF010000016.1:3487-18637 GCA_029932895.1 Anaerolineae bacterium
TATGTAGGATTGCGCTCTGTCCTTGATTTGTATGATCCTTGCAACAGATATTATACCCTGTTTTCGGCGAATTGCCATGTAAGGCTAAAGGGCACAGCAGGTCGGTGGGGATTGAGCTATAGCGTCTAGCTTGTTTGCCTCCAGGTTTCCCGTCGGTTATAATGGTCCCGTCGCGCTAGCGCCTGGGAGGAGATATGAAGCTTTCGGTGATCATGCCGGTCTACAACGAGGTCGCCACCGTGGAGGAGATCATCCGCCGGGTGCGGGCGGTCCACCTGGTGGTTCCGGTGGGATATGGCGAAGAGGACGCCCGCCGGATCGAGCTGGAGCGCGAGATCGTCGTGGTGGACGACGGCTCCACCGATGGGACGCGGGATTTGCTCCGCGCTTATGATGGAGAGCCGGACATTGTCGTCATCTACCACGAGCGGAACCAGGGCAAGGGTGGGGCGGTCCGCACTGGGTTGCAGCACGCCAGCGGGGAAATCCTCGTCGTCCAGGATGCCGACCTGGAATATGACCCCCGCGACTATATCGCTATGCTGCAGCCGATCCTGGAGGGCCGCGCTCAGGCGGTGTATGGCTCGCGCTTCCGGGGCGGCCCCACTCGGGCGATGTTCTTCTGGCATATGCTAGGGAACCGGATGCTCACGTTCATCACCAATTTGCTCTATGACACTATCCTCACCGATATGGAGACGTGCTACAAGATGTTCACGCGGGAGGTGGCAAAGCAACTGCACCTCACCGAGCACGGCTGGGGGTTTGACCCAGAGATCACGGCCCAGATTTTGCGCCGGGGCTATCGTATCTATGAGGTGCCAATCTCTTATGCTGGACGCGAGTTCGCCGAGGGGAAAAAGATCTCCTGGCGGGATGCCTTCACGGTGTTGAAGACGCTCCTCCGCTGTCGGTTCCAGCGTCTGGAACCGCGAGACGCCAAGCGTGAACGGTGAAAAGGGCTGGAGATTTCTGACCTGGGGGCTGCTTCTCCTGGCCTGGGGGCTGCGGGTGGCGGTGGTGACGGTCCATCGCCTCCACCCGGACGAAGCGCTGTATGGCTACTGGGGGATGCTGGTCCTGAGCGGGCGCGACCCCTGGCTGGCAACCGTCCCGGCCTATAAACCCCCTCTTCTATCCACCTTGCTGGCGGGTAGCCTGGCCTTCCTGGGGCGGTCGGAGCTGGCGGTGCGCTGGCCTGGGCTGGTATCCGGCATGGTGGCGGTGGGGCTGAGCGGACGGTTGGCCCGGCAGTTGTATCGGGACAATCTCACGGCCCTAGTGGCGACGGCGGCGATGGCGCTTTCCCCATTTGCGCTGCTCTTTTCTGCCACGGGATTCACCGATGCACCGCTGGTCGCTCTGGGGTTGGCGGGATGTGTCGTGGCACTCGAGGGGCACCCGGCGTGGGCCGGATTGCTGGCAGGGCTTGCAGTCGCTGCCAAGCAGACAGGCCTGGCGTGGTCACCGTTGGTGGGGTTGTTGGTGGTGGCGGCGGGGGCCAGAAAATCTGGCCCTCGCGGGGCGGCGGTTGGGTTAGCACGGGCTGCGGCGGGATTTCTGGCGGTGGCGGCGTTGATGCTGGCGTGGGATCGGATACGAGTGGCGCAGGGGGCCGCTAGTTTTTGGCGCACCGGGGTGGCGGGGTACGGCGGCTTGCGCATGATCTGGCCCGCGGAGTGGTCGCCACGGCTCCGGGCCTGGTTGGGTTGGTCCCGCTATCTTCTGGGGTCGCTCCCTCTCGACCTGCTGTTGTTGGTCGGCGCGGCGGGGTTGGTGGCGCGAGGGGTGCGGCGGCGGGATTGGCCCGCTCTGTTCGACCTGACTCTGATCGGTTTCTCCCTGGTCTACCTCTTGATCCACTGGCTGTGGGCTTTTCCGGTATGGGACCGTTACCTGCTGCCATTGGTGGTGCCTGTGTCGCTGCTGCTGGGCCGCGTGGTGGCGCTGGCGGTGCGCAAGGTCGGCGCGCAGGCCCACCACTATGGTCGATGGGTGGCAGTGGGAATGGTGGTGCTCTTGCTGGCGGTGGGGGCGTTCTCTGCAGTGAGCGGGCGGGTGCCCGTGGGCGGTGGGCGCGACGACTATGACGGCATCGACCAGGTCGTCGCCTTCCTCCGCCAGGCCCCGGAGGGGACGGTGCTCTACCATCACTGGCTGGGCTGGGAGTACGAGTTCTATCTGTTCGATGGCCCGCTCTACCTGGCCTACTGGCCCACGCCGGCGTGGCTGGCGCGGGACGTGCAGGCCTTTGGCGCGAGGGGGACGAGGTATATCGTCTTCCCGGCCTGGGAATCCTCGGCGCGGGCGGAGGCGGCGCTGGCAGCGGTGGGGTACCGGTTGCGGCTGGTGATGGAGGCGAGAAACGGGACAGGGGAAGTGAGGTTCAGGTTGTTCCAGGTCCGTGCACAGGAGCGCGCGGAGGGCATGGCACAGTGGTCGGGGAGGGTGCTTTGAAGTTGCGGACGGTCAGGCGCTGGCTGCCGGAACTGCTTCCTGTTGTAGGGCTGTGGGGGGTGGTGCTGTTCTCCTTCTGGCTCATCGGCCCAGCGGCTCGAGTGCTGGCGGGGGGGGACCTCTTTACCTACTTTTACCCCTACTGGGCCGAGGCGACGCGGGCGCTGCGGGCAGGGCGACTGCCGCTGTGGGACCCGTATCTCTTTATGGGGGTGCCGTTTCTCGCCAACAGCCAGGCTGGAGTGCTCTATCCCCTCAACTGGCCCCTGTGGTGGTTCCTCTCGCCCCATCGCGCGCTGCACTGGAGCATCATCATCCACCTCTGGCTGGTGGCGACGGGGGCTTATGTTTATGGACGCACTTCCCTCCGTCTGGGACGGTTGGGGGCGTGGACGGCGGGGGCGGCGCTGTCGTTGGGAGGCTACCTGGGGGCGCAGGTGGAGCACATCAACCAGTTGCAGGCGCTGGCGTGGTTCCCCTGGCTCTTGTTTCTCTACGATCGGGCCTTGGCGCGCCGGCTATGGCGGGCCGGCCTACCCCTGGTCGGGCTGGCGGCGGTGGTGGGGATGGTCCTGCTGGCGGGGCACACGCAGGCCGCATTTATCTCCCTGCTGGGATTGGTGGGCTATGCGCTGTTGAGGCTGAGGGACGGCGGGGGAGCCAGACGCCGGCTGGGAGTGCTGGCACTGGCGGTAACTTTGGGCGGTCTGCTGGCTGCGGCGCAGTTGCTGCCGACGCTGGAGCTGGCTGGCCTCTCGGTGCGCGCCGGTGGACTCGCTCTGTCGGAGCGGCTTTCCGTCTCCCTCTCGCCGCTCTATCTGGCCCGCGCGTTGTTGCCGGGGTACGTCAGGCCGGTGGAACCGGCCAGGATAGAGTACGCGGCGACGGTCGGTGTGACAGGATTGATCCTGCTGCCGGTGGCGGTGCGCTCATTGTGGAAGAGACACGCCGGGCGCAGGGACCCCTTGATTCTGGCGGCGGTGGGGCTATTCCTGTCGTTGGGACGGTACAACCCGTTCTATTGGCCGCTGGCCCTGTTCGTGCCGGGGTTCGCCCATTTTCGTGTGCCAGCGCGGTGGCTTGCACTGTGGGCCTTTGGCGCAGCGATGCTGATTGGTGTGGGGGTCGAGCGGGTGGCCCGCGGCGAGGTGCGGTTGGGACGGCGGGAGTGGGGGGGCGGAGCGGCGCTGCTGGCGGTGCTGCTGGCCTGGGGGGGTGTGGGCGGGCAGGCCGACCCGGTGACGGTGGTGGGCTGGTTGGCTGCGGCGGTGCTGGCGGCGGGGGCGGTGTGGCTGGCACAGCGCGGCAGGCGCGCGGGGCCGGTGCTGCTGGCGGCGCTGCTGGTGGCCGAGTTGGCCCTGGCCGCGCGAACGCTGCCCCGCGCTAGAGCGACGGCCCCACAGGCGTACATCTCCCTCCGCCCTGCGGCGGCTCACTTGGTGGCGGCGGCCGAGGGCAGAACGGTCCCGGACCGGTTCTTGAGCCTCTCGGCCCTGCTCTTTGATCCCGGCGACCTGGCGGATATGGAGACAATCTATAGCTCTCAGCTCTCGCCCGCGGCGCTCTATAGCTTTGTCGTCGCCGCCAAGCAGCGCGAGGTGCTTTCCCCCAACCTGCCTCTCGCCCTGGACGTCCCGGCGGTGGACGGGTATGACGGGGGAGTGCTGCCTCTGGCCCGCTACCTGGCTTTGCAACGAGCCTTCCTGCCCGAGGAGCAGGTCTCACTGGACGGTCGTCTGCGTGAGAACCTGACCCAGGTGCCGGATGGTCGCTGGCTGGACCTGCTCAACGTCCGCTATGTCATTACCGACAAGGTGTTCGATGCCTGGGTCGATGATGTCTTTTACGACCTGCAATTTGGGGCGCGGTTGGCAGCAGGGGAGGAGGCGGTGGTGGCTGACGTGCCTCCTCTTGAGGCGACGGCGCTGGGGCTGGTCAGCTACTTGGATGGGGCGTCGTCGCTGGCGGATGGGACGGTGGTGGGGGAGGTGGTGGTCGGGTTCGCCGACGGCACGGTGCGGGTCTTTGCTCTGCGAGCTGGTGCGGAGACGGCGGAGGGGTTATATGGCCCGGCCGTGGCGCACGATCAGGCCACCGTGGGCGGGCACTATTGGCCCGATCGCCCGCAGGGAAACGACTATGTGACTCGGCTGCGGTGGGATGAGCCAGCCGTCCCCGTGTCGGTGATGGTGCGCGCCCTTCTGCCGGCGGGGGAACTGGTCGTGCGCGGCCTGACGCTGATGGACGAGCGGACGGATGCGTTCCAGCCATTGCTCCTCTCCGACCGGGGGCGCTTCCGGCTCGTTCACTCTGGTGATGTCAAAGTGTACGAGAATCTGGATGTGCTCCCGCGCGCCTTTGTGGTCCACCGGGCGCGGGTGGCGGCGGGGGAGAGAGAGGCCCAGGCGTGGCTGCGGGCGTCGGACATTGACCTGGCGGCCGAGGTGGTGTTGGAGGGGCAGGCCGTGGAGCTGGATGGGGACGCGGACGGACCGGGGGATGAGGTGCGTGTGACGGCCTATGCGCCGGAGCGGGTGGCCGTGGAAGTCGACCTGGCGGCCCCCGGCTATCTGGTGTTGACGGACGCCAACTATCCCGGCTGGCGGGCCTGGGTTGATGGCGACGAGGTCGAGATCCTGACCGCCGATCTCCTCTTCCGCGCCGTTCCGGTGGGGGCGGGGCGTCACCGGGTGTTATTTTCCTTCGCCCCGCGCGCGGTGAGGGTGGGGGCTTGGCTGAGCCTGGCGGGGTTGGTTGCTCTGCTGGCGCTTCTAGTCGTTGCCAGAGTTGACAATTGGACCGCCCCGCGCTAAGATACGTCAGAAGCGAGTCCGGCAAAATATGCAGCGTCAGGAGGGAGATATGAACGTGCTCAATCGTGTCCTGGTCGTGTTGGCCGTTCTGGCGGCGATGGTCGTGTGCGTGGCTGTCTTTGTGGTGCCGATTCCAATTTTGCAGGCTGTAGGGGCTTGGCTGCAGGACCTGACCGTCTTTCTCGAGGGGGTGAGCTTGCCGCTGCGGCTGCTTGCTGGCGTCCTCTTTGCCGTGGCGTGGGTGGTGGTGTGCGTGCTCTTTCTCGCGCTGGAGCTCATCCCCCGCCGCCGCAAGACGGCGCGCCTGCAAAAGATCGACGGCGGTGAGGTGGAGGTTGATCTCAGGAGTGTGGAGGAGCATGTCGCCTACGCCGTGGACCAGCTGCCTGGCGTTTTGCGGACCCGCTCCAGGGTTTCGGGCCGCAAGGGCGGGGTGGTGGTCGAGGTAGATGTGGACACGGCGGGCGACGTGGAGGTTCCGGCACGGGCCAACCGCGTGCTGGAACTGGTGCGCCAGGTGGTGGAGGAACGAGTGGGAGTGCGTTTGGCTCAGCCGCCCAAAGTGCACCTGCGCGCTCAGCCTGCCCCGGCCGCTGTGGAGAGGCGGGAGAGCAAGTAGGACGGGGAGGTCTGGGGGTTGGCAGAGACGAACCTAGCAGCGCTTGTGGAGAGCCTGTTGTTCGTGGCGGACGAGCCGGTGTCGGTAGGTCGGTTGGCCGAGGCGCTGGAGAGGACACCGGGCGAGGTCGAACGGGCGCTACGGGAACTGGAGGAGAGCCTGCTCGGTCACGGGCTGGAGCTAGAGCGGATGGGGAGCCGGGTGCAGATGGTGACCCGCCCGGAGGCGGCCGCTGCTGTCGAGCGGTTCCTGGGTCTGGGAGGACGGCGGCGTCTCTCTCCCGCGGCTCTGGAGACGCTGGCGGTGATTGCCTACCGGCAGCCGGTCTCACGCCCCGAGATCGAGGTGGTGCGGGGCGTCAACTGTGATTCGGTGCTGCGCACGCTCCTCTCGGCCGGCCTGATCGAGGAGGTGGGAAGGGGAGCGACTGTGGGCCGCCCTATCCTGTATGGGGTCACCTTTGCTTTCTTGCAGCATTTTGGACTGGGTAGGTTGGAGGAACTGCCGCCGTTGGAGGCGGTGGGCGCGGATGCGGAGGAGCAGGCCGGTGTGGCGGAGTCGCCGCCGGCGTGAGAAAATTCAATCAGGGGGAGACGGAATGGCAAAGCTAGAGGCAATCGAGGGGATTGGTCCGGTGTATGCGGAGAAATTGCGCGCCGTGGGTGTGCGCAGTGTGGAGGGGCTGCTCCGCGCCGGAGCGACGAGCCAGGGGCGGCAGGAGTTGGAGGAAAAGACGGGCATCGGCCACGAGTACATTCTGGATTGGGTGAACCGGGCTGACCTGATGCGGGTTCGCGGTATCGGCGAAGAGTTCGGCGACCTGCTGGAAAAGGCCGGGGTGGACACCGTGGTCGAGCTGTCTGGACGCAACCCGGACAATCTCTACGAGAAGATGCTCGCGGTCAACGAGGAGAAGGGCCTGGTCCGCCGGACACCGTCTCGCTCTATGGTTGCCCGCTGGATTGCGGAGGCCAAGACGTTACCGCGGGTCGTCTCCTACTAATAGGCGGGCCTGCCAGTAGAGTCGTTACATCGGTCTCCGGTGATGTGGGACAAGCCACCGGGCCTGTCTCGCGCCTCGAGTCTGGCGACTTGCCACGGCAAGCCGCCTGCTCGTTCTGCTACTGGGCGGGGTTGAAATAGTTGTATGTGGCGGTGGCGATCCTGCCGACCAGGGGATTGGAGACGTCCCATTCCAGCCACTGTGGGTGGTAGAGAAAGACGACCAGGACAAAGTCGCCGCCGGGGCTAAAGACGATGGCGGCATCGCCGTGAGTGTCGCCGATCCAGCCATGCTTGTGCGCCACCGCCGTGTCGGGCGGGATCCCGGTCTCGATGAGGCTGTTGATCTTGTTCTGGGACATTACATCCAGCATATCTTGGCACTCGCCTGTTGTGAACGCGCCCGGATAAGCGACCATCAGGGCGCCTCCGCCCTTGCTGCACTGATAGATCATTTCCAGGAGAAGCCCCATGTCCTGGGCTGTCGTCTGCATATATGGGTCGGGCCTGGTGTTCAGGTCGGTGCGCGAGTTGGCTGGCGTGACGATCGTGGGGGGGATGACCTCTTCGTCGTACGGCGTGGCCATAAAGGTATTGATCAGCCCCAGATAGTGCATCGAATTGGTGAGGTTTTCAACCCCCTGGTAACCATCCCCATTGCCGATCACATCCCGTAGCAGCAGATTAGCGGTAAAGTTACCGCTGAGGGTCATCGTCTCGGTGAGCAGGCGGGTCTCTTCGATGTTGAGCTCGCGGTCCAGCGTGCGGTATGTCTCTACCATCACCGCGATCTTGACGATGCTCAACCCAGCATAGGCGACACCGGGATTGATCTCTAGTTCTTCGCCCGTCTGCAGGTCCTTGACGAAAACGCTGGGGATGCCGTCGAAATCGGCCAGCAGGCTGTCGAGCATCGCCTGTAGCTGCTCCATCTCCAGGGGTGGCGCTTCCTTCACATTCACCGGTAAATCGACCTGGCGGTCGACGGCAGAGAGGAGCGCGGCGGCGATCTGCTGACGGGCCGCCTCCCGGTCTATCTCGTAGCCGGGCTGTCCGGCGCGGAAGGTCAGGGCATCGGGCAGCGGGACGGGTGGTTGCGGGGGACGGTCGTATTGCTGGGCCACGCGGTTCAGAAAACCATCCAACCGGTCGGGAGAATAGGTCACCAGGGGGGGCAGGTCCACCGGTTGTGGCGACTGGCGCAGCAGAAAGGTGACAAAGCCGTCCAAGCTCTTGCGCCCGGCAATTCCCTCCTCGATAGCCTGGCGGGTTCCCTCCACGTCAAAGCTCAGGGCCACGCTTTCCGGCGTCAGGGCCAGGGTTTGCCCTTGGTAGGAGAGCTGGACCGGTTGGGCATACGTGGCAGCCAGCGCTTCCAGCGCCTGGTCCACCGTCATTCCCTCCACATCCAACCCAGCCACGGTGATGCCAGCCGGCAGTGTTTTCAGGCTGGTCTGGTAGGTGATGAACTGCCAGATCAGCAAGGCCAGGAGGACGCCGGCCATGATCAGGATGAACAGGCCCCACCTGCTTCTTCGTCGCACGATGTTTTTCTCCCTTCAGAGAGTAGCGGGCGGATTATAGCACAGGCGTGACCAAGTGCCAACAGACGTTGTTCCCCATCAGGGGTTGGCCTTGGGGAGGGTGAAGGAGAATGTACTTCCTTTCCTCAGTTGACTTTTCACCGCCACCTTTCCGCCGTGGCTCTCGATGATGAGCTTGACGATGGCGAGGCCCAGGCCCGCGCCACCGAACCGGCGCTGCGCGGAGCCGTCCACCTGGTAGAAACGATCAAAGATGCGGGTGAGTTGATCGGCCGGAATGCCGATACCGCTATCAGAGATCTCGGTTCGCAGGAAATTTCCCTCCTCGCGCACTCGCATGCGGATCGTTCCACCGTCGAGGCTGAATTTGATGGCATTGGCGAGCAGGTTGTCAAAGACCTGGCTGATGCGGGGCCCGTCAGCCAGCACCAAAGGCAGCCCCTCCGGGATGTCGGCCTGGAGAGTGATGTCGGCCTCTGTTGCCTCCGCCCGGCAGTCCTCCAGCGCCTCGCGTGCCAGTTGGGCCAGGTCGATAGGTTGGCGGTTCAGCGTTTCCGCGCTGACGATTTGCAGCGTCACGATGTCGCTCACCAGGCGGGTGAGGTGATCGGTCTTGCGGGCCACCACCTCCAGGCTATTGCGCTGTATGTCAGTCACCGGCCCCAGTTGCCCATCTAGGAAGAGTTGGACGTATCCTTTGACAAAGGTGAGCGGTGTGCGCATCTCGTGGGAGACATTTTGGATCATCTCGTCCTTCATCTTGTCCAGTTCCTGGAGCCGGGCGTAAGCTTCCTCGAGGTCTAGGGCGTGCTCTCGCACCTCCTCGTACAGTTGGGCGTTCTCCACAGCCGCTCCCACCTGGTTGGCGATGGCGAGGAGCAGCGTGATCTCCCGCTGAACAAAGCGGTGGCGGGTGTGGCTCATCGCGCTGAGGACGCCGACGACCTTGCCCCGCGAGTGCATAGGAACGAGGACCATGGCCTGAACCTGTTCGCGGGCAAAGTCACTCACCGCCAGACGGGGGTCCCGGCTGACATCGCCGGTGACCAACACCTTGCCCGTGCGGACGACCTCGCCGGACAGTCCTTTGCCCAACGGGACGCGCATCCCCAGGTGGGAGAACCGCAGTCCTCTCTGCGCGCGGAGGACCAGTTCTGCGTTTTTCTCGTCCACCAGGCTGATCCCCGAAGCCTCTATGGAGAGCATATGGGTCACGGCCTCTGTTGCTCCGTCCAGGACCTCCTGGAGCTCCAGGGAGCGGCCCAGGCGGGCGGCGACGGTGTTGAGGGCGGATAGTTCCTCAGCCCGGCGGCGGGTCTCGGCATAGAGGCGAGCATTCTGCAGGGCCACGGCTACCTGTTCGGCCATAGTCTGAGCGGTGTAGGTGTCCTGTTCGTCAAAGCTGTTGGGCTGCTTCCGCTGCAGGTCCAGCACGCCCACAGTCACGTTGCCGATCCGCAGCGGGACAGCCAACTCGGAACTGGCGCGGTGATGGTCGGGGAACGGCGCAAAGTACCGCTCGTCCAGGCTCGTGTTATTGACCAACAGCGGTTTCCCGGTTCGGGCCACCCAGCCCATGATGCCCACGTTCATCGGTTGGCGGTAATTATCAGGTGTGGCATCTGCCCAGGTTCCGGCCTTTCCGCCCAGATACAGGCTTTTTGAGCGGTCGTCCACCAGCATCAAGAGGACGCTGTCGTAACCAAAGTGCTGGTGGATGGTTTGCGCCACGGTGGGCAGCAGTCGTTTAGGGGAGAGGATCGCGTTGGCCTGACGGGCCATCTTGTTCAGGAGCGAAGACTGCACGGCGCGCCTCCGCTCTTGTTCATACAGACGTGCGTTCTCCACGGCGATAGCGACTTGGCTGGCGACAGCGCTGAGGAAATCAATGTCCTGCTGGCTGTAGGCGTTGACCTGTTCGCTCTGGACGGAGAGAGCGCCGATGACCTGCTCCCCGATCGTGAGAGGGACTATGACCAGGGAACTGGGGTGGGCTGCGCCTATTGTGATCGACTCGACGCCGGGGGGCATAGCGCCTGCCCGGTCCATCTCGTTGATGAGCAGCGGCTTGCCCTGGTGCAGCACCCAACCGACAAGCCCTCTTTCTCCGATCTCTTGGTCGTAGAAATGTTGTTCTCTTTCGATGACGACGGGTAGCCGGATCGTGCCGCGCTCGGGGTTCCAGAGAGCGATGTAGAAAATAGTGGCGTCGATGAACCGGCTGATCTGTTGGTGCACCACCTGGGCCAGCTCGCGCTGGTCGAGGACGGCGGTGATCGCTCTGCCGATCTCGTACAGGGCGGCGAGTTCTGTGAGCTGGCGGCGCTGCGTCTCGTGCAGGTGGGCGTTCTCGATGGCATTGGCGAGCTGGTCGGCCATAGCCTGCATAGCGGTGACATCGTCGTGGGAGAAGGCGGCGGGCTTGGCCGATTGGATCGTCATGGCTCCGATGAGCTGACCCCGGCTGGTGAGGGGCAGGGCCACTTCGGAGCGGGTCAGTGGGAGCAGTGGGTTGTCGAAGCGGACGGCCTCTTTGCCCACGTCGAGGGCGACGCGGGCCTGGTGGTGGGCTGTACACCAGCCGACCATCGAGGAGCCACCCACTTGAAGTTTGTGTCCCTGCTCCAGCATTTTCGCGCCGGCCTCGCCTGTGCCGGCGCGGAGAGTGGCCCACTCGCCGCCCTCGTCCACCAGGAAGATGCCGACGTAATAGAGCTCGAACCGTTCGCGGATGAGTTCCACGCTCTGGGATAGGAGCATCTCGACATCGAGGATGGCGGTGGTATGGCGGGAGATCTCGGCTGCTGTCCGCAACTGGAGTGCGTGTCGCTGCGCCTGAGCGAGAAGGCGGACGTTCTCCATCGCCGCCGCCACCTGCCCCGCCAGTGTCATAGCCAGGTTCATCTCCTGGGGAGAGAGCTGGCGTTCTCGGCGCCGGTCTTCCAGTTCGATCACGCCAATACTCTGCCCCTGGCAGACCATGGGGAGGATGACAAGTGTTTGGATGTCGTGCTTGCGCATATATGCCCGCTCGTGACGGTCACCTGTCTGGGTGTCCAGGGTGACCTGGAGGGGGGTGTGGCTTGTCATTGCCTCTCTGGTGGCGGGGTAGTCGCCGAGGTAGAATGACGTATCGCCCGACCGGGGGGTGAAGGTCCTCTCGTCGGGGTCATAGATCAGGTCGGCGACGACGTGCAGGATTTCCTCCCCCGGGTCCCAGGTCGAGATGCTGGCTTCCTGCATGCCGAGGGCCTGGATAAACTGCCGGGCGGCGATGTTCCCCAGTTCCTCCGGGTTCGCGGCTGTTGCTATGGCCTGCGTCAGTTCGAACAACTGGTTAAGGGTATACACCTGCCACTGTGTCTGCCGCGGGCTGGTTTCATTCAGCAGTGCGTTCAAGATGAGCGGCAGGTAGGAGAGGCGGGCGCGGTCTTTGGGCAGACACCATCGCGCCCCGTGTTCGAGGGCCTGAGCTTGTTCTTTTTTGCTGTCCGGCTGGATGAGGGCGACAAATGTTGTAGGAGGGTTGTCGAGGGGAAAAAAGCTGATATCGACGAGAAGCAGGTCGTCCCTGCTCCACGGTGGGGGGGAGCTCACGTGATCCAGTTCCGTGGCGTGGAGGTCGGCCCGACGGACGGCCTCCGCTGCGTGCTGGCGGAAAACCGGGTCAGAATCGACAATCCAAACCGTGGGGCTGATCATACTCCCTTTCCCTCGCGTCCCGAGTTGCCTGTGCCGTCGGGCTGCACCGGGTGCTGCTGTTATTATTCTACCATAGGCTGCTGGTTGCGCCAAGAGGTCAGGTGTTGGACTTGACCCAGTGGGCAAAGTCGGCCAGGCTGCCCTGACCGGTGGGGGGGGCTTCTTCGGCGGGAGAGGGCTGATCGGGCGCGGCGATCCAGTAGGCACTCATTCCGCTCGCCATCGCGGGCCGGATGTCCATTGCCCAATCGTCGCCGACGACGAGGCACGTTTCTGGTTGCTGACCCAGTTGCCTGGCGATCTCCAGGTAGTAGGCACGGTGGGGCTTGGTGGCGTGCATGTTCTCATAGCTGGTGATCAGGCGGTAGGGGAACTCGCTGGCAGGTACCCCGGCCCACTCCAATCGCTGCTCGATGGCGGCGCGTGGGAAATGGGGGTTGGTGGCGATGGCGACCTGAAAACCATGGGCAAAGACCCAATCCATCACGGGGCGGGCGCTCGGGCGGGGGTGTGTCAGGCGGCGGAGCTGGGGAAAATGGACGGCGTAAAAGTGTTCGAAGCGAGGTTCCAGCTCTGCCCTAGTGTACCCCAGAGCAGGGAAGAATGTGGCGTCGAACACCTCCATATTGGTGCGGTGGGGGTCGGTGTTGATGGTCATCTCTTCTGTGGCGCGCAGCAGGTGGCGGACGAACGTCTCGGCGGGGAACGTGGCATCTCTTTTCCCACCCAGGATGTCGGCAATATCGGCGGGGAACAGGTCGGCCATATACTGGCTCAGGGCGGCGAGGTAGGCTGGAACGAACTGTTCCATCCCGTTATCCAGTAGAGTGTCGTCGAGATCGAAAAGGATAGCGTGGATCATTCTCCCACCTCCTCGGGGGACAGGATGCTCGCCGCCTCTGGATGACAGCGGCCACAGCCGATGTAGGGATTCTTCACCGGCTCGTTGTATTGGGCACAGTAGGCCCGCACCTCTACCCGCCGCCGCAGCCAGCGCCGGACCAGGTGAGCGCTCAGCGTCATGTGGGGGCAGCCGTTGGCGCGCAGAATGTCGGGGACCGGACAGATGGTGCAGGTGCGTGGCTCCCATGCCAGAGGCGTGCTGTTCCGGCCCAGGAGTCGGCACTCTTGTATAGCGCGGCCGCGGTTAAAGTCCTCGTAATAGTAACGGCATTCCTTGCCGGCGGGCGTGCGCATCGCTATTCGGCCTCCTCTGGCTCAATGTGGATCAGAAAGTGAGCGACATGGGGCAGTGTCTCGTGCAAACGTCCTTCCAACTCGGAGGCCAGGCGGTGAGCCTCTTTCACCGAGAGTTCCGCCACGCACAGGCAATGCAGGGTCACATACAGGTTGCCTTCCACTTGGCGCACGCGGATGTCGTGGCAACGGGTCAGCGCCGCCTGCACCTTTCTGGTCAACTCTGCCTGCTGGGGAGTGACGTCCGTGCCCGAAACGCTAGGCGGGGCCGGCGCGCCCTCGATGTGGGTCTCGACCTCGCTCACCCCGGCGATGCTGCTGGTCAGGCTCTCCTCAAAGTCGGTGGCGAGCCGATGGGCCTCCCGCAGGGAGAGGCTGGCCTCCACTTCCAGGTCGAGGTCGATGTGGTAGCCATCCTCCAGTAGGTGGGCGCGAACGTCGTGGACGTCCAGGCCGGACTGGGCGGCCAGGCGGCGTACCTTGCCCAGGATGTCTTCCTCCCCCATCGTTGCCGGTTCGACATGCACCATCACGTCGCACGGGGAGCAGATGACGGCTACTGCTTCCTCCACGCGCGTGGCGATCTCGTGGGCCAGGTCGGTGGGCAGTTGTGGGGCGACGCGAACGGTGGCCTCGACGAGCGTGAGCGGCCCCGACGTGCGCAGGCGCAGTCGGTTGCATTCCTGCACGTGATCTACCTGGCTGATGGCGGCACGGATGCGTTGGTCCAGTCCTTCGGGAGCCCGGTCCAGCAGGGCGTCCACCGTGCGCCGTCCCAGCCTGATACTGACCAGGACGACGATAGCGGCGACGCCGAGGGCGGCCGCGGCGTCACCGCGCACCAGCCAGAGCCTGTAGCGCGGCAGCAGGTCGGCCAGCCTGACCAGAACCAGCCCGCCGATGACCACAGCGCTGCTCCAGATATCGGTGGAAAAGTGGAGGGCGTCCGCCTCCAGGGCCTGGCTGTTGTACTCCCGCGCGGCCCGGTACAGGGCGCGCGAGCGGCCGACATCCACGATGATAGAGACCCCCATGACGACAAAGGCCCACGCGCTGGCCTCGACGTGGGCCCCGCCGAGCGCAAGCCGACGCACGGCCTCGACGACAATCCAGACGCACGTGGCTAGGAGAAGCAGGGTCTCCAGGAGGGCGGACAGGTTCTCTATCTTGCCGTGGCCAAACTGGTGCTCGCTATCGGGGGGACGGCCGGAAACGCGCACGGCCAGAAAGGTCACCAGGGCAGCGACCAGGTCCAGGCTGGAGTGGGCAGCTTCGGAGAGGATGCCCAAGCTGTTGGTCAACAGGCCGACGGTCAGCTTGAACGCGGTCAGCAGGACCGCCGCCAGCACGGAGCCGAGAGCGACGGTCTGCTTCCCGCGTTCTGCCGCCTCTTGCCCTCGCTCGTGGACTGGGGGGCTGGTCACCGCCAATCGTCCTGCCAGCTAGACACGGGTGACGTACGCGCCGTTGCGGGTGTCCACCCGGATGACGTCACCCTCTTCCACAAAGAGAGGGACCTGGACCTGGAGGCCGGTCTCTGTGGTGACCCTTTTCATCGCGCCGGTTGCCGTGTCGCCAGCCACAGCCATCTCTGCTCCGGTGACCTCGAGGTCCACTGTGGTGGGCAGGATAATGTCCAACGGCTCTCCCTCGTAGACAGAGATAGCCAGGTTCATCTCTTCTTTCAGGTAGGGGATATACTCCTCGAGGAGGGCGACCGGCAGGGCCACCTGCTCGTAGGTCTCGGTGTCCATAAAATAGTACAGGTCACCATCGTTATAGAGATACTGGACCTCCTGCCGCTCGACGCGGATAT
>JAOZPF010000017.1 GCA_029932895.1 Anaerolineae bacterium
GGCCGGCACCCGCGTCTGGTTGGACACACAACTGGAACGGCTGGGCGTAGCGCCTACACAGATAGCCGGTTACGACGAACAGGTGCCCACCCACTCGGCGGTGGCTCGCGCCGTCGCCAAAGGGCACGCCGATGTGGGGCTGGGTGTGGAGGCCGCGGCGCTGGTCTACGGGCTGGACTTTGTCTCCCTGACAACAGAGCGGTACGACCTGGTCGTCCCTGAGGTGACCTGGGCATCCCCACCGGTCCAAGCCCTGGCCCGCTGGCTTTCCACCACAGCGGCGCGAGAGGACATCGCGTCCCTGGGCGGCTACGACACCGCAGAGACAGGGCGAGTCGAGTGGATCGGCTAGGGGACCTTGTACTCTTCCCGAACCGGGTGCCAGGCGTCCAATGCCATCGTGGACGCGTCAAGGACGCGGGCGCCATGCCGCACATTGGGAGGGATGCAGACCCCCTCACCCGCTCTCAACACCCGCGTTTCCTCGCCCAGGGTGAACTCCATCGCCCCCTCGACTATGTAGGTGATCTGCTCGTGGGGGTGGGCATGGTCGGGGATGACAGTGTGGGGCGCGAAAGTGAAAAAGGTGATCATCACATTGTCCAGCCACACCGCCCGCCGGACCAGCCCCGGCAACATCTCGACGCCCGGTAGCTCCTGCACGCGGAAAAAGTCCATCGTCCCTCCTTGTTGAGCGGCCTGCTACGCCGGAATGGAGCGAATGGGCCGACCCGCTGCCGTCACGGCCCGGTCAGGATGCCCAGAACGGCAGCCCACAGGAGCACCTGGACCGCTACAGCCCCTGCCCAGAGGAGATGGGCGGCCATACGCTCGCGCCGGTAGAGGAGCCCCCCCAGACCGCCATTCGCCAGTAGAACCGCCAGGCCGATGAGGGGCAGGAAAAATATCTCCCCGTGCGGCCCCAGCCGGTCCGGCTCGCCCATAGCGTCAAAGTGGAGCGGCAGCAGGCGGGGGAGAGAGGGAAAACGGGCCATCAGGAAGCCCACGAGCGCCAGGAGGAGCACTATTCCCCCCGCCAACAACGCCAGCCCCAGCCCGTCACGCCAGAACGCCCACTGCAGAAACTCGGGCCCGTAAGAGGCAGGCTCCACGAGTTGGGTCGGCCCCATCTGCATGCGGGTGCGGAGTGTGTGCAGGAATCCCTCCCGGTCCTCCGGAGAGATACCGTAGGCCAACCCCGAAGTCACCAAGAAAATCTGTTGGCGTGGGGGAACAGTTGCATAGAACAACGTCGGCCCTATCCCCTCCACCTGCCCGTATCCCACCCAGCACCCGGGCCAGTGGAGCCCGCGTAAACTCACGCGCCCCTCCAGCTCCTCCCCCAGCACCACCCGCTCGATCTGAGGGGTGGGCACCACCTGTTCGTTGGTTCCCCAGGCAATGGTAAAGCTATTGCGGTCCAGGATGTATTCGGAACGCAACAGGTTGTTCAGCGAATAAGCCAGGAGGCCGACGACAACCAGGCTGCCCATCACAGCCAGCCCAGCTAGGAAAGTCCAAAAAGTCACCGGATGGGTAGCTGCCCACGTAATGAGGCTACCGTCTGCCAGCAGGATGGCAGCGATAAAGGCCACGCCAACGCGCAGCCCGACCTGGGGATCTGTTTGCCAGTTGGTCACAGCGTGGCGCATTATACCTTGCTACAACCTGCTGTCAAATCGCGTGACGCGGTGCATTTCACTCTGGGAGCAGGCACGCAGCGGCGGACCGGCCCAAGTCCCCATCCCCCGCGAGCGGGGGAAAAGCACCGCAGGGACAGGGGGCATATGCGCGTCTGTGTAATCACTAAAATCTCACTTGACAAATCGTCGCTTCTCGGCTATAGTCGTGCCCGCTGTTTGATTCTGCGGCGGGTTCCAGGAGGAAAATCGGACAGCGGAGGAGAAGGAACACACAATGCACCGACTACGCTGGAGTGTGGTCGCCCTTATCTTGGTCGTGGCGGCCCTGCTCCCTGCTCATCCTGTTGCTGCGCACCACGAGACGCAGTCATCCGAAAACTCTGCCCTCTCTCCCTACTGGGGTGCTGCTGTTCGCCAGTGGGAGTCCCTCATCCTCGAAGAGGCCAGTTACCGCGGGGTGGACCCCGACCTGGTCGCGGCTGTGATATGGAGAGAGTCCCTGGGCCGTTCCAGCGCCCGTGGGCCGGCGGGGGCGGTGGGCCTGATGATGGTGATGCCCAAAGAGGCGGGCTTCACCTGGCGGCCTACAGCAGAGCAACTGGAGGAACCGTGGCGGAACGTCTTTTGGGGCACGCGCGCCCTCGCCACTGTCATCCAGCAATCCCGCGGCGATCTCTACACCGCCCTGGCTGCCTACAACGGCGGCTGGGAGCAAATCCACCTGCACGGCCCCAATCGGTATGCCACCGACATCATCGGCGAGTACACTCGCGCCGTGGCTATGCGGTACGGCCTCTCGCCCGAAGGGCATTGGGTGGCGACGGTGGCGGCGGTGGACGAGAGTGCCAGAGGCCCGTTGACGGTCGTAGGCCCACAGCGTCCCCTGACCCGCTACAGTGTGCGGCCGGTCGCGGCCTGCATCCCCGACGCCACTACCAACGGTCAGCCGACGGCGGTGGCCTTTTCTACCAATGGGCAGGACATGGGCAGCCGGGTGGGAGTGTGGATCGCCGTCGACGGCCAGATTGTCCACGGATCGGAGCCGCAACAGAGGACGGACACCACCCCAGAGCCGCCGATCGCTCGCTCCGGCGCCAGGGAAGTCTGGATGGTGCCGGAGGACCTGATTCCACGCGGGGTGTGAGGGAAGGTTGTAGGACCCACACGGCGGCGGGGAACCGGCCCGAAGGCTGGTCACGCCGCCTCGTTGTTTAAATGGAGCCAGAGGGCGATGAAAGCCGACCTGTTCATCCATTCCGCCACACAGCTCTGCGTCGTCCCCCACCATGATGGCGGCCCGCAGCGCGGCCGCCGCCTGGGTGACCTGGGGATCATCGAGGACGGAGCTCTGGCTTGCGCCGATGGTCGCGTCGTGGCTGTTGGGCGCACCGAGACGCTGCGGGCGGATTGGTGGGCCCCCGTCGAGATCGACGCCTCGGAGCGCGTGGTCTGCCCCGGCTTTGTGGACCCTCACACCCACGTCGTCTGGGCCGGGGACCGCGCCGACGAGTTCGTGCAGCGCATCGGCGGAGCGACCTACCAGGAGATCATGGCGAGCGGCGGTGGCATAATGTCCACTGTGCGCACCACCCGCGCCGCACCCCTGGCCCAGTTGGTGGCCGAATCGCGCCCGCGCCTGGAGCGGATGCTGGCCCACGGCACCACCACCGTCGAGGTCAAGAGCGGCTACGGGCTGGGGACGACCAGCGAGCTCAAGATGCTCCAGGCCATCGCCGCCCTGGACGCCACCCTTCCCCTCACCATAGTCCCCACCTTTCTGGGAGCCCACGCCGTGCCGACCGAGTTCGCTCACGACCCCGCTGGCTATGTCGACCTGGTGGTGGAGGAGATGCTGCCCGCGGCGGCGGATTCCGGCATCCCTCGCTTTTGCGATATATTTTGCGACGTGGGCGCGTTCACGTTGGAGCAATCCCGCCGCGTGCTGACGGCGGCGCGCGCGCTGGGAATGATACCCAAGATCCATGCCGACGAGTTCGAGTCGCTGGGCGGGACCGCGCTGGCGGTGGAACTGGGAGCCATCTCGGCCGATCACCTGGTTCGCACAACCGCAACCGAGATCGAGCTGTTGGGCCACGCGGACACCGTGGCCGTGGCGCTCCCGGCCACCCCGTTCGGGCTGGGCCACCGAGATTACACCCCCGCCAGCGACATTCTCGCTGCTGGCGGCATCCTCGCTCTGGCGACCGACTGTAACCCCGGCACTGCCTGGTGCGAGTCGATGCCCTTTGTCATCGCCCTGGCCTGCCGCACGATGCACCTCACCCCCGCCCAGGCACTGGTCGCCGCAACTCTGAACAGCGCCTACGCAGTGGGCCTGGGAGAGGAGGTGGGCAGCCTGGAGGTAGACCGCGCTGCCGACGTCATCATCCTCGATCTGCCTGATGTCAACCACCTGGGTTACCGCTTTGGCGCTAACCCCGTGCAGCGTGTCATCAAGGGAGGGAGGATCATCCTATGAATCTCGACCTTTCTATATCACAGGCCTTGGCCCTGACAGCCATGATCCTGGTCGTTATCGTCCTGTTTGTCTTGGCGCTCAAAATCATCTCCCGCGTCGCCACCACCATAATCAAGATCGGTTGCTTGCTCCTCACTATGCTTCTTCTCCTCGTCGGCAGCTACCTGATGTGGCTGATGCTGACGGGACCGCGCTAGAGCGCCGGTAACGCGACGTACTGGAAGGTGACAATGTCCGGCCTGCCCCGCTTCCCCAGCCGTTTCGGGCGGATCGCCAGCCTGCTCACCGGAGCGGGGGTGATCCTCCTGATCGCTGGGGCGGTGATGGCCGGGCCAGACGCGGCCCCCTACGTTGCCAGCAGGCTCTACCATGTGCCGTCTCCCCAGGCTTCTATTCCCACGCCGGCCGACGCCGTCGCCTCGTCGGTCACCCCTGGCGCTGCTCTGCTGCCCTCTTTTGCCCCCACTGCCCCACCGTATGATGCCGCTCCCCCCCCTCCACCCACCGTCACCCCCCGCCCCGCCGCCCGGCCCATCACGCGCATTCTCATCCCCTCCATCGGGGTGGACGCGACTGTCGTGCCCACTGGATGGGAAATGGCAGATGTCGGCGGCAGCCCGCAGCCGATATGGAGCGTCCCCGCCGCCCCCCTCGCCGGCTGGCACGAGGAGTCCGCCGGGATTGGCGTGCCCGGCAACATTGTCATCAGCGGTCACAACTGGCCTCAGGACGGCGTTTTTCGCGATCTGTACCGCGTGCAGCCGGGGGAGCGGGTTGTACTATACTCGGGGCGCACGCCCTTTGTGTACGAGGTCACCCAGGTCCTGATGCTGCGGGAGGCGGATCAGCCGCTGGAAGTGCGGCAGGCCAATGCTCGTTACATCCAGCCCACCACCGACGAACGACTGACGCTGGTCACCTGCCACCCTTACGGCAGCATCGAGAATCGTTTGGTGGTCATCGCTCGGCCTGTGCCCCCTACGGGGCCTGGGGCCGGGGAGGAATAGGAGGCCAAAATGCCCAACACCCTGCTCTCTCACCCGCTGGTCGCTCGGACCCGCCGCAACCACGCGCTGGAGCACGCCACGATCCACGTCCTCAGCCGGCGCTATCGCGATCTAAAGATCGTGGGACGTTCCGGTCCGCGCGGTTTTACCCTCTATGGCGATCTATCCTCCGAGGCGGTGTTGCAGGCCGCCGAGGAGGCTTTGGGTCGTCTGAAGGCCGGCCAGTGGGAGCTCGCCGTCCACCCAATGTGCGGCACGAACTTTGTGGCCAGCGGCCTGCTGGCGGGCGTCGGCGCTTTCGCCATCCTGACCCCGCGCCGCCGCAGTATGAGCGAATGGCTGGGCCGTCTGCCGCTCGTCGTCGTAGCTGCCACCGTGGGGCTTATCTTTGGGCAGCGACTGGGGTCCATCTTGCAGGCGCGGCTGACCACCGATCCCCGCGTGGGTGAGCTTCGCATCAACAGCGTGGTGCGCGAAGAGCGGGGAGCGCTGGTCCTCCACCACGTGAGGACAGGAGGGTAAGTGAGCAAACCCAGTCCGATTTTCTATGTCTTTTACGGCAGCGACGAGTTCACGCGCGCCGAGGCGGTGCGCAAGCTCCGCGCCCGGCTGGGAGCGGAAGAGGCGGCCGAGCTGAACGCCATCACCTTGGATGGGCGCAAAGTGACGCTGGCCAGGCTGCGCCACGCCTGCGAGGCTCCCCCCTTCCTCGCCGAGCGACGGCTGGTGGTGGTCACAGGGCTGCTATCGCGATTGAAAAAAGAGCAGCAGTTCCTGAAATCGCTGCTCGACCTGTTGCCGCGCCTGCCAGAGACGACCCGGCTGGTTTTCCTTGAGGAGGGAGTGCTGCCGGATAGCAACCCGGTACTGAAACTGGTCCAGGAACACGAGCGAGGGTACGCCCGCCGCTTTGAGCCGCCCACGTCCAGGGGATTGGGCCGCTGGGTCCGCCAGCGCGCGCAGAAACGTGGGGGCGAGATCGAGCCGCAGGCGGCCGAGCAACTCGCTCGCGCCGTCGGTCAGGACCTACGGCTGCTTGACCAAGAGATCGGCAAGCTGGTCACCTACGCCGGGCCAGAGCGAGCCGTGACCGTGGAGGATGTCGCTCTCCTGGTCCCCTATGTCCAAGAAACTGTGATCTTTGACCTGGTGGACGCTCTGGGGCGGCGGGACGGGCGGGTGGCTGCGGTCACTCTGCACCGACTGTTGGAGGAGGGGCGGAATCCCCGCGACGTACTGCGGATGGTCGTCCGCCAGTTCCGGCTGCTCATTCAGGTCAAAGAGCTGCAACAGAGAGGGGAAAACGCCCCTAGCATCGCCCGTGCTCTGGGCATCCACCCCTTTCCCGCCGGCAAGCTTTACCGTCAGGCGACCAACTTTACCCCCGCCCAGTTGGAGCAGGTCTACCGTCACCTGCTGGAGGTGGACCTACAGACCAAGAGTGGAGGGATGACAGTGGAGACGGCGCTGGACCTGCTGGTGGCGGGGCTGACAGGCGAGGGAGGAACAGCCTCACCCCGATAAGTCCCCGTCCTGCTCGCCGATCCAAAAGTGGTGGCGTAACACCGACCCCAACGGCGCGACCTTTAACCCTCCCACCTGACGTGCTTTTCCATTCAGCATGGTAGGGTTGACGTAGCAGATCGTGGGGCGGCGGCCGAACTTTTTCCGATAGTGACGCGCCGCCCCGCCAACCTTTTGCGCCAGGTCCCGTGCCGGGTCATCGTCGAACCAGAGAAGCCCCACCTTCATCTCGCCACCCCTCCAATTTGCCTACGCCTACCGCACCTGACGCTGCATACGCCAGGCTCCGGTCCGCGCGTCCTGAAACAGATCGAACGTCCCCTGACGGCAGCGGACGCGGAAACAGTGCCCCTCCACCCGGTTCCCGCGCCTGCGGTGGGAGACAGTCCAGGCGCGCTCCACTGCCTGGACGCGGTACTCCTCTCCACCCCAGGAAAAGAGGGCGGGAAAGTAGCCATGCCGCCGTCGGTGCATCACCACCGAGGATGAACCATTGCGCCGCCGCCGTATCTCGCGGCCCGAGCGCGGCCGCCGTGCCTCACTGACGATAGCCACGTTGCACCTCCTCGACTGCCCCGCCCACCACAGTGAACTCGCGCTGCGCTGGCGGAAGGTAGGGGCTCAGGTATCCCCCCGTCTGCTGCGGACCAGCCACGCTGGTCTGCGCTGGTGGCTGGACGACGACCACCGGCGGGTAAGCACTCGGCAGTGGTCGCGCCGCTTGTTGCTCCTGCCGGCGGCGCGTCACCCAGACTATGAGCAGGCTGGTGGGGATGCTGGCCCCCACGCCGCACACTGTCCCCGCCAGCACCGCCATCGCCTGGTCGCTGAGCCGCTGGCCCACCATCACCGCCAGCGTGACGACGAACGCTACGCTGACTATACTGACAAACAGCCGCAACCGCGCCCCCACCTGGCTCCGCGGTGGTTCGACGGGCATGCCATAAGGATTGACCTCGTTCACGCTCTCCACCCCCTTCCATTGCCCCCGCGACATCGTCACCAGGCCGCTGCGGGGGCCGACGCGCCACTGGTCAGCAGCGAATCCACAGTCGCCAGCGGTCGCTCCTGTTGCAGCGCCATCACCATCCCCGCCGCTTCATCGGCCGAGATGTAGGCCGCCTGAAAGCGGTACAGCCGTCCCTCCGCCACCGCCACAAAGTCGCCCCGGCCCATCAGCCGCTCGGCCCCCGTCCCGCTCCAGCCAGCGGCGACGCGGGCGTCCTGCGCGCTGGAAACCTTGCCCACCAGCCGCACTGGAAAGTTGGCCTTGACCAGACTGCCGATCACGGCGGCGGTCGGCTTTTGCGTGGCGGCGATGACGTGAATCCCCGCCTCGCGCCCCCGCTGCAGGAGCCGCGTCAACTTGCGCTCCGTCTCAGCCCCACCGACCATCATCAGGTCGGTCAGTTCGTCGATCAGCACCACTACCGCTGGCGTGCTCTCACCCCGCCGGTCCCGCCGCTCCATCAACCGCACCAGGCTCGACAGCGCTTCGACCGCCTCCTCCACCCGCGCGATGACCGGGCGAGCCAGCTGGGGCAGCGTCCCCAGGTCCGCAAAGGCCCGCCCCTTGGGATCGATCAGCACCAGCGATAGCTTCCCCCGACCGGTGTTGGTCCAGGCCAGGCTCAGCACAATGGTCCGCAGCAGGGCCGTCTTGCCGCTGCCGGTGGTGCCAGCGACCAGCACGTGAGCCACATCCGGCGAGGGCAGACGGACGAGGAGAGGGATGCCGTCGTCAGCCAACCCCAGCACCGCTGTCACCGGCGGCACATCTCGCAGCCCGCGCAGGAGGGGTACCAGCAACACCGGCTGCGGGTCCCGTCGCTCCACCTCCACCTGCAGCGCCGCGCCCTGGCGGGCAATGCGCACGTTCTCCGTGTCCAACGCCGCCGCCAGCTCTTCGGAGAGCCCCTTGATCTTGGAGATGCGCGCCCCCATCGCGGGCAGTACCTTGAAGCGAATCCAACGCGGGGTCACTGTCCCTCCCGTCACGCGGCCGGGAACCCGGTGCTGTGCCAGGACCGCCTCAATGCGGTCCGCCTGGTATTCGAGCATCTTTCTCATCCCACCCTCCTCGGCGACGGGAACGGTCCCCCGCACCACAATCGCCCTGCGCGGCGATAGAACATCTGTTCTACAGGGCTATCATACCACAGCCGCTGCTCTCCTGTCAAGCTTTATATCCCAAACAAAACGTCAAGTTTTTCCCAAAATGACGCCTCTGTACCCCCTCTGGAGGGGAAGGAGCAAACGGAGGAGGATAGCCGGTTGCCAAAAGTCTGTCCCTCTGTTAGAATGACCCACCTCAGAGGACGATATGATGCGCGATTTTCTGACCGAGTTGCTGCGTGTATACTGGTTTGCGCCGCCGGTGGCCTTGTGGCGGGCGGTGGAGCTGCGCACAGCGGCAGTCGAGACCTATGAGCGTCCCATTCTCGACCTCGGCTGCGGCGATGGCCTGGTTGGCGACGTGCTCTTTGGGCCCGGCGGTGCGGACGTGGGGTTCGACCCCTGGGAAGCGCAGTTGCGCCAGGCCGCCCGCCTGACCACTTACCGCTGGCTCCAGCAGGCCGACGGTCACTGTATGCCCTATCCCGACCACATCTTTGCCACTCTCTTTAGCAACTCGGTACTGGAACACATCCCCAGCGTGGCTCCCATCATGCGGGAAGCGGGACGGGTGCTGCGGCCCGGCGGTCGCTTCATCTTTACCGTCCCCTCCGACGCTTTCCGCCATTTCCTCTACTATGCCCACGTCCGGCTCGCAGCGGGGGATACGGCGGGAGCGGAGAGATACGCCGCCGAGGTGGACGGCTGGCTGGCTCACTATCACTATCACTCGCCCCAGGAATGGGCCGACCTGCTGGCAGAGGGAGGGATGGTGTTGGAAAAAGCCCGCTACTATATCCCAGAACCGGTGGAACATCTGTGGGACCGGATGAATCACCGTTTTGGCCTGCGCGGCTGGTCCCCGTGGCGGCTGCTGGTCTCCCCCCGCTTGCGCCACTTGCCCACTCAACGTTGGCTGGCTCGCTGGGTGGTGCGCCGCTTCTCCCACCTCTGGCGGACCTATTACGAGATGGAGGTGGGACCGGGAGAGAGAGGCGGGGGGCTTTTGATCGTGGGGAGAAGGGCCAGGTGATAACCTCCACTCTCTCGCCCGAGACCTGGGACCGCTTTGTGGTCGCCCACCCCCAGGCCCATATCCTCCAGACCTCGCCCTGGGCGGCGCTCAAGGCTGGTTTCGGCTGGGAGGTGGAACGGGTAGCCCTGCTGGATGACGGTGAACCAGTCGCTGGGGCGCAGCTTCTCTACCGGCGGCTACCTGGCGGCCTGGGACGGCTGGCCTACGTGGGGCGGGGGCCGCTGGTCGATTGGAAGGGGGAGGAGAGCGACCTGCTGGTCAGCGCGCTATCCGACGCCGCCCGTGCCCGCGGCGCGGTCGTCCTCACGGTGGAGCCTGACCTGCCGGACCAGGCCCGCTACCGGAAGCGGTTGACGGCGCTGGGTTTTGTCCCCTCCCCTCTGGGCAGCATCCAGCCACGGCGGACCCTGGTGGTGGACCTCTCTGCAGACGAGGAGGCGATCCTGGCAGCGATGAAGTCCAAGACCCGCTACAACATCCGGTTGGCGGCCCGCAAGGGGGTGACGGTGCGGGAGGGAACGGAGGCGGACCTGCCGGCCTTTGGGCGGTTGATGGCCGCCACCGGCACGCGAGACGGGTTTGGCGTTCACGCCCCTATCTACTACGAGCGGGCCTTCCGGCTGTTTGTCCCCCGTGGCTGGGCGCGTCTCCTGCTGGCGGAGGTGGAGGGAGAAGAGGTGGCGGCGCTGATGGTTTTTGCCCTGGGTCACCGGGCCTGGTACCTGTACGGGGCCTCCAGCAACGCGCACCGGGAAAAGATGCCCAACTACCGCTTGCAGTGGGAGGCGATGCGCTGGGCGCGCAGTCGTGGCTGCGCCGAGTACGACCTGTGGGGCGTGCCCGACGAGGAGGAAGAAAAGTTAGAGGCCGGGTTCACCAGCCGCAGCGACGGTCTGTGGGGGGTCTATCGTTTCAAACGGGGCTTTGGCGGGCGGCTGGTGCGCACCGTGGGCGCTTGGGACCTCCCGCTGCGCCCCGTTCTCTACCGGCTCTACACCCTGGCAGCACGGCAGCGCGAGAGGTAGGACACACAACACAAGGAGGCAAACAATGAACTCGCTATACGATGCAGCTATGCAAGTGGTGGACGAACTGGAGCAAGAGCGCCTGCAAGTCGCCCGCCTGTCGATGGTACTGGCGGAGGCCAAATACGCGCTGCAGTTGACCAGAGCCAAAATCGAGCGGGGACTCGTCAAGAAGGTCGGCGGCGAAAAGAGGCTGGGGCCAACAGTTGACGACCGCGCCAGGATATTCACAGTGGCCGTCGATGCCGATGAGACGTACAGGGAACAGTGGAAGCAGCACAACAAGGTCAGGCTGCAATTGGAGGAGGCCAAGGTCAGAGTAGCTGCCTTGAGTGACAAACTCTCCGTGATCCTGACCGCAATGCAAGCCCAGAAAGACAGCCGGTAGGCATCCACGCGGAATGGCAGACCGGCATGTCTGTCCTCGCCGGGCATACACACAGGTGCGCTCCTACTTGACCCCTCAGCTCTCTCATTACCACGATAGGGTATCCACCCTCAGGCTCAAAGTGTGGTATACTTGGGCTGGAGGAGGCAAGATGGAACAAAAGGTACGCGTCGTGGCAGATAGCAGTTGTGACCTGCCACTGGAACTGGTGGAGCGGTTCAAGATCGTGATCATCCCCCTCATCGTCCGTTTCGGAGCAGAGGTCTATGTGGACGGCGAGCTTTCCACGGACGAGTTTTGGGAAAAAGCGGCCGGGCCGACCCCTCCCCACACCTCGCAACCCTCGATCGGCGCTTTCCAGGAACAGTTCGCGCGGCTGGTCGAGCGAGGGCAGCAGGTGATCTGCCTGACGGTGACCGGGAAGCACAGTGGCACCTTCAACTCGGCTCGCCTGGCTGCCCAGCGCTTTGGTGAAACGGTGAAGGTTTTCGATTCACTCTCCATTTCATTGGGGACGGGGATCCAGGCTCTGGTAGCCGCGCAGGCTGCACAGGCCGGCCATTCGCTACAAGAGATCCTCGCCATCCTGGAGGACCTGCGGGCAAAGATGCAACTGACACTGGTGCTGGACACGCTGGAAAACCTGCAGCGCGGTGGACGGGCCGCAGCGTTCATCGCTGTTGTGGGGCGGATGGCTCAGGCACTCAACATCAAGCCGGTGATCAACGTCGTGGACGGGCAGCTTCGACTACTCGGCGCGGCGCGCTCATTAGAGGCCGGCCTGAGGCGCATACGGAAAAGGGTGGAGCGGATGGCACCGCTAGAGTACCTGGCGGTCGTCCACACCCGTTGCCAGCTCAAGGCCAAGGAAATGGCAGATTGGCTGGCAGAGCGGGTGAACTTTCCCCGCGAGCAGGTCATGGTGCGCGAGACAGGACCGGTACTGGCGACCCACGCCGGCCCCGGCGTCGTCGGCGTTTTGGCCGTGCCCGCCGATTAGAGTGGCCCCCCTCCCGCAGCCACTGGGCTCGCAGGAGGGGGGTTATCATCAGGCCACTTCCTTTGCCTCGCCCTTGGTCACGCCCAGCATGCACAGGATCGCCAGGACGAAAAAGGCCGGGGTGACCAAAAAGATCATGTTATAGTTCTGCCCCGTGGCATCGATCACCCAGCCATTGAGGATCGGCCCCACCACCGCCGCCAGGGTCCCCGCGACATAGTAGAGCCCCGTGTAGGTCCCCAGCACCTCCTCGGAGGTGGAAATGTCCACTACCATAGGCAGGCTGTTGATGTTGACCAGGGACCAAGCCACCCCACCCACAGCCAGCAGCCCGATCACCACCGGGACGACCGGGATGAAAAAGGCCACCAGCAGCAGCGCGCCAAAGACCGCCAGGCCGATGAGGATGGTCCGTTTCCGCCCGATGCGGGTGGCGATGATGCCGCTGGGGATGGAAAAGGCAATAAAGGTGATGTAAGCCACACTGAGGATCATGCTGGCGGTCGATTCGCTCACCCCCAGCGTCGACACGCCGTAGGAACTGAAAAAGGTCTCGATGGCGTTGTAGCCGACGAACCAGAAAAAGATCGCCAAGATGAGCAGCACCAGGCTGCGGACGTTCTCGCGGGGAATGTCCCGCAACCCCTGCAGGACTCCCAGCCCCTCCTCCTTCCTTGCCGCCGATTCCACCAGCTCTCTGGGTTCCTTGACCTTCCAAAAGAGCAACCCCACGGCGAGGAGGGTGACGATCCCGCCGAACCAAAAGGGAAGCGGACGATAGATGTTGTAGAGTATCCCGCCTACCAGAAAGGCCAGGACACCGCCCAGCCCGCCCATCAGGTTGATCACCCCGTTCGCCTTGGAACGCAGCGGCGAGGGGACCAGGTCGGGCATGAGGGCAATGACCGGTGTGCGAAAGACAGCCATTGCCAGCAGCATCACCCCCAAAGCGACGATGAAGGCGGCAAAGATGGGGGTCAGCTCTCCCACCTGCCCGTTCAGTTCCGGCGGGATCATCTGCGGGGCCAAGGGGATGAAAGCAAAGGCCAGCACGGCAATGGGGGCAAAGATGAGGATGTAGGGCATGCGCCGGCCAATGCGAGTAAAAGTCCGGTCGCTCACCGCCCCCATAATCGGTTGGATGAAGAAAGCGGCGATGTTATCCAATGTCATGATAAAGCCGGTGAGGGTAGCGCTGAGACCAAAGCCAAAGGTCTTGACCGCGAGGTTGGCGTCAAAGGTCGGGTTGCCGGCCTGGAGAAAGATGGGGACGTAGGTGTTGTAGACCGCCCACATCACGCTGGTGGCGAAAAAGCCAAAGCCGATCAGGAACACTTTCTTATAATCGAGTTTCATCGCCTGCCTCCCGGGGAACAAGATGGGCCAGTATAGCATTGGATTCCGCCTTTGGCAAAGCCCCGCGGACTGGAGAGCGGCCTCCGCAGGGGGGACGGGCGCGGGCGTACACACAGGTACGCCCCTGCCTGCAACAAAACCGAGACACGCCCCCTCCGCTTGCTGATTTGCCGTGGTCCGCAGAGAGGGGTAGAATGCAGAGCTTGGCACAGTGGAAAGAGAGCAAAGCGGAGGAAAAACGCATGGCCCAAGCGTCACGGCCGGAGCAGGTCCAACTGACGCCGTTCCAGCATTTTTTGAGCAGCCATCTTGTCACCGGGACGGGGATGTTCCTCAGCAAGAACATGCCCCCCTTTGCCGGATACGCTCTGGCTGAAACCATTGCCGGGCTGATCAACTGGCTCAAGCCAGACGTATACTGGGTCCAGTACGCCAACCTGCGTCGCGTGCTGGGGCCGCAGGCAGAAGAGGACGTGCTCCACCGTGTCACGCGGCGCGCTTTTCGCCACAACGCCCGCAATCTCTACAAACTGTGGCATCTGGTCGCCCGCGGGACGGAGGTGGCCCACGCAGCCGCTCACATCTCTCCCAGTGCCATCCGGCACCTCGAACAAGCATTGCGGCGCGGAAAAGGTACGGTCGTCGCTGGCACGCACACGGGCAATTTCGACCTGGGCGTCCTGATGATAGCCAGCCTCGATGTGCTAAAGAACGTCGAGTTCCAGGTGCTGGGGATGGCGGCCCCGCCGACCGGCGGATTCGGCCTGATGGAGCAGATGCGCGCGCAGGCCGGCATCGTCGTACTGCCTAGCGGCATACCGGCCCTGCGGAGGGCCATCACCTGCCTGCGCGGCGGTGGAGTCGTGCTGGCTGCTGTAGACCGGCCTTTGGATGGGCTAAAGCCGCAGGTGGAATTCTTTGGCCGCCTGGCCCCGCTGACGACGGGACACGTGCGGCTGGCGCTCAAGACAGACGCCGCTCTCCTCGTCGCCGGGGCATACCAGGATCCCCAGGGGAACGACCGTATCGCCATCTACCCGCCGCTGGAGATGGTCCGCACCGGCGACCCCGCTGAGGAGTTGCGGCTCAACCTGCGCCGTGTGACAGACTTGGTGGAGGAACACATCCGCGCCCGGCCCGAGCAGTGGAGCATGTTCGTCCCGGTCTGGCCGGCGACGACCCAACAACCATCCAGCCCCCAAGCGGCGCAGCCCGCCCCAACTGGGCGAATCGAGGGTGGTGACTGCTGACACAGGAGAGGCGGTGGGGAAGGGACGGCACAAACAATTACCCAGGAGGAACAAAATGGGAGAGTTACAACCAAGGATCGCGCTTCGCGTCGTCGTCAAGGGTGGAGGGGACCTGGGGACAGGGGTGGCGTGGCGCCTCTGCCGCTGCGGCTTCCGCGTGCTGGTGACCGAGACCGAGCGCCCCACCGTCATCCGCCGCGCCGTCGCTTTTGCGACGGCAGTGTTCGAGGGGACAGTCACTGTGGACGGGGTGGTCGCGCGGCGGGTGACCGACGACGCCGGGATCGAGGCCGCGTGGGCGGCCGGCGAGGTAGGGGTGTTGGTTGACCCAGAGGGAGCGGTCATCGAACGGCTGCGGCCCGAGGCGGTGGTGGACGCTATCCTGGCCAAACGGAACACCGGCACTCGCATCACCGACGCCCCGATCGTGGTCGCTCTGGGACCGGGGTTCACCGCTGGGGCCGATTGTCACGCGGTGGTCGAGACCAACCGCGGTCACAACCTGGGGCGGGTGCTCCTGGAAGGAAGCGCCGAGCCGAACACCGGCGTGCCAGGGACGGTGGGTGGGGAGAGCGGACGGCGAGTCCTCCGCGCCCCGGCGGAGGGGACCTTTCGCGGGGTGCACGCCATCGGCGACCAGGTTCATGCCGGCGAGGTGGTGGCCTACGCCGGAGATGCGCCGGTCCGCGCGCGGCTCGACGGGGTAGTGCGGGGCCTTCTCCACGACGGCCTCCCGGTCCATCCCGGGATGAAGGTGGGCGACGTCGACCCGCGCGGCGTGGTCTCGAACTGTTTTACCATCTCAGAAAAGGCGCTGGCGATCGGCGGCGGGGTGGTGGAGGCGATCCTCTTTCTGGCCCGGCATCATCCACCAACCTAGCCGGACGGGATGGCGCTCCACGAGCAAGCGGCGATTCAGACCTGCTCCGTGATCAGCACCCTTTTGCAGTGCCGGTTGAGACCGCGGCCTGGTCAGCGCACGCCGCCGAACCGGCCGTTATAGCTTGCACAGGGGGCGGCTCGCGAACCGCCCCCTGCCGAGTCCCTCACTCGCTCAACTCTTAACCGCGTGATGGCTCAACTGCCGCCGCAGCAACGGCGCTCCGATGAGGTCGAGTAGCCAGCCAAAGACCGGCTCGACCCAGGGGACAAAGGCCAGCCAGCGAGGGACATAGACCTTGCGATGCGGCCTCTGTAACACGTCCCAGACGCGGTCGGCCACCGCCGCCGGCTGCACCGCCAGCCGCTCCACCGGAATGCGCAGTCCACCCGACTGACGGGCAGCGACGTCGTAGAACTCGGTCGAGACCGCTCCCGGACGCACCACACTGGCGTGCACATCCGTCCCCCGCAGCTCGCGGTGGAGAACGGTGGTAAAGGCATCCAGGAAGGACTTGGTGGCGCTGTAGAGGGCAACCCCCTGGCTGGGCAGGCTGCCGACGACCGAGCCGATGTTGATGACGTGCCCCTGTCCGCGGGTTTTCATCTGCCGCAGAAACAGCAACGTCAGGTGCGCAGCGGCCGAGATATTGACCTCGATCATCTGCCGGGCCAGCGCCCAGGGCATCGCGGTGCCCAGGCCGTACCAGCCCAGGCCGGCGCTGTTGATCAACACGTCTGCCGCGCCGTAGGTATCCCGGACCGTCTCCAGAACGCGGACGCGCTCCCCCTCCTCAGCCAGGTCGGCGGTGATGACCAGCGCTTCCCCGCCGGACTCGCGTATCTCGGCGGCAAGCGCTTCCAGGCGGTCCCGCCGCCGGGCCACCAGCACGACCCGCAGCCCCTCCCGCGCCAGCCGCCGGGCGATCTCAGCCCCGATGCCGCCGGAAGCACCAGCCACCACGGCCACCTTCCCCTGCCAGCCACTGTGAGCCACATGAAAGTAGTGGGAGCGGCGCAGCAACCAGCGCCGAACCAGGGGGCGGAAGAGCCGGATGAGGTGCCGCTTGGGGCCTACCAGCGCCAACATATCCCGGACATAGTCGTCAAAGGTACGCTGCTGGTACTGGAGAATCCGCTGGCTCTCGCTCGTATCGACCCAGTCGGTAGGAAAGGGAATGGTGCCAAAGGCCTCGTCCGGCAGTGCACCGATCCCCATTGCATCTAGGACGCCGTTCACGATGTCGCGGTAGAACAACTGGCAGCGCGGGCCGCCCCCAAGCAACAGCGTCTTGCCCCATACCTCCTCGCTGCTGACTGCGTTGGCAAAGGCCCGCCCAACGTCCCGCGTGTGGGAGAACTCCATTCGGTTGTCCAGCGGCACGTCAAACATCCCCCGGTCAAGCTGGATGGCGATGGGCAGCGTAGCCGCAAGCCGCAGGATCGCCCACGTCAGACCGGACTGGCGGATCATCTCCTCGCACTCGATCTTGTGCCGGGAATAGTGCTCTATCGGCTGGGGCGGGTCGGCGACGGTGCGGGGCGGGGGCAGGTGCTGAGTGCGACCAAATATATGGTAGGAAGAGGCAAAGAGGAGACGTGGGGAGTGGGGCAGAGCCTTCATCGCCTGGATGAGATTGCGGGTCCCCCCCACGTTGATCTCCCGCGCCCAGTCCGGCTGGGTCTCCGATTCGACCCCCGTGTGGGAGAGTTTGGGGATGATAAAAGCCAGGTGAATGACGACGTCCTGATCGCGCACGGCGGCGGCGACATCCTGGAGACGGCGCAGGTCGCCCCACATCACCTCGACCTGGTCGCCATAGCGGCGTCTCAGCCGCCGGGCTGCCCTGACGTTGGTCCGCGTCTTGAGGTCAAAGCAGCGCACGGCGTGACCCTGACGGAGCAATTCCTCAAGGGTGCTCATCCCCACATTACCAAACGATCCTGTCAACAACACTTTCATTTTCTTTTTTCCCTTTTCTAGATTTTTGGTGGTCTTCCTCAACCGTGTTGTTCTGGAGGCGCGACGCACCTCTGGCTGATGGGAGGCCGCAATAGTTGCTCCAGGATTATCCTGTCGGCTCGAATGTACAACGATCACTGGGCTTGGCCCAGCCCCTCCAGCAGGAGCCGCACTCCCTCCTGCGCCACGTACCCCCAGTCGGCCCCCTCGGGATCGAGCACGCTCTGGAGGACCAGCCCCACCGCCAGCGAGACAACGACCTGCGCGGCGGCCTGGGGGTCGGCAGTGCGGAGCGTGCCCTCGGCGATGCCCGCCTCGATCATGGCGGAAAAGAGGGCTGTATATTGCCGGTAGGGGGCGATGGTGGCTTGCCAGACCGCCGGGTCCCGGGCGGCCTTGCTCCAGAACTCGAGGAACATTGGGAGCTGCCCGCCCGCGGCCGCAAAGACGTGCTGGATCATGCCAGCCATACGCCTGAACGCCTCCGGCGTCGTCCCTGCCTCCTCGCGCACCGACGCGATCTGAGCGTCCATCCCCTGCAGCCACTGGTCAAAGAGGGCCAGGAAAAGAGCCTGTTTGCTGGGAAAGTGGTGGTAGAAAGCGCCCTTGGTCACGCCAGCGCGGCGGCAGATCTCGGCCACGCCGGTGCCGTCGTACCCCTGTTGGGCGAAGCAGGTCGCCGCCGTCGCCAGGATGTGGGCGCGCGTTGCCCTTCCTCGTTGCTGTGAGCTCATTCTCCCTCTCCTCTCTATATCAATACCGACCGGTCGGTATGATTTTAACACGGAGGGAGAATTTTGTCAAGGGAAAGTGCGCGGCGGGTTGTGACCCGCCGCAAGCCAAGAACCCTTTGGAGTAGAGGCTGGAGTAGACGTAGCAATTGCGCACTCAGGCGCATAGTCGTTCCTAAACTCGAATTTCAACA
>JAOZPF010000018.1 GCA_029932895.1 Anaerolineae bacterium
ACGACGTCCTGGCAGACAACGACGCGACGGGCCTCTACTCGACCCAGAGCGACGGCGGCGGCACTCACAACACCTTTGCCAGCAACGGTGTGGCCGGGATAGTGATCGACACCGCAGCCAGCTTTGTCAACACGATCCTGTACGACCACCCCGTCGGTGTCGATGTATCCACGGGCACGGTGGTGCATCTGTGGAACACACTCTGGTGGCTGAACATTACTCCCACCAGCGGCAATGTCGTGAGCGTGGCGGATATCTATGGCGATCCGCGGTTCGTGAACCCGGCGCTTGGCGACTACCACATCAGCGGCGACTCGCCGGCCCTGGACGCGGGCCAGTGGGCCGATGTGGATGATGACATCGACGGCGACGTCCGTTCTGTGGGGTTGGTGGACATCGGCGCCGACCAGTACCCACTGCGTTTGGCCCGCTCCGCCGCGCCGCCAGTCGTGCCGCCGTGCGGACAGGTGACCCACGTCCTGACGCTATCCAACCTGCGCTCCACGCCGCTGCCGGATGTCTCTCTCATCGACCCACTCCCCACCACGGTCACCTTTGTGCCCGGCACCATTGCGGTTTCTTCTGGCCTCGGCTGGTTCAGCGGCGGTGACATCCACTGGAGCGGCGACGTCACCGACACAGCGAGGATCACCTACACCGTTCAGGTCAACCCCTACCTCGGCAATGGCACCGTCATCACCCACCAGGCCACCATCACCGATCCCGTCTCCACGTTCAACGGGCAGCCGCTGACGGTGACGGTCGAGACTCTGCCGGCCGCACTGACCAAATCTGCCCCGGCCCAGGTCTCGGTTGGGGAAGCGGTCGCCTACACCATCTCCTACACTGTCCCCGCTGGACACGTACTTTCCACGCCGACGGTGGTGGACGTGCTGCCGCGCCTGGTGACGGACAGCGGTCCTTCCAGCACGCCGGCGCTGACCTATGTGGTCGGCAGCGGCAGCACCGCGCCTGCCGGTATCTCTGCCGACGGCGGTGTGGTCACTTGGACACTCCCGACAGTCACCGCGCCGTGTGGTGCGCCGGTGAATGGTACGCTCACCTTCGCCGCGCAGGTGCAGAACCTGCCCGATACCGACGACGGCGACCCGCTGACCAATACCGTCGCTCTCTCCTACACTGAGGGAACCGGCGGACCGGCCCGTATCGTCCAGGCGGCTTGGACCTCCACCCTGGTCGAGCCAGCCCCGGCGCTTGCCAAGGCGATGGCGCCAGACGCGGGCCTGGCTGCATTGGACACCGTCGCTGTCACTCTGACGCTCAGCAACAGCGGCACAGGCCCGCTGTACGATGCGGTGGTGACGGACACGCTCCCGGTGGGCCTCACCTTTGTGCGCGGTACGCCGGGGGCTGCGCTGAATGGGCAGGTGGTGACCTGGGTGGTGAGCAGCCTGGGCGTTGGGCAGCAGCAGATCCTCACCATCACTGCGCAGGTGGACGCGAGCGTCGGTGCTGACGAGATGTTGCTCAACCAGGCCGAGGTGCGCGGCACATCGCAACCTGGCCCGGTGGACGAGGAGCGGGGCTATGGAGATACGGCCCAGGCTGCGGTCACCACCGGCTACGCCGACCTGGTCGTCGACAAGGTCGTCGACGTGCCCGATCCATCGCCAGGCCAGGTGATCCTCTACACCATCACCTGCACCAATGAAGGCACCGTGCGCGCAGAGGAGGTGACCATCGTCGATACCCTGCCGCTCCTCGTGACCGACGTCATCTCCTTCTCCTCCCGTCCAGCGACGGTGCAGCGTGCCGGACAGGTGGTCACCTGGACCCTGAGCGACCCACTGAGCCCTACTCTTCTCAGTGTCATCTGGATCACGGCTACAGTGTCGCCGGACGCCTCGTCCGGAGCCGAGCTGGTCAACACGGTGAGCGTGGAGACGGTCACAGGGGAACAGAGCCTGGCGAACAACACCGACGAGGCCGTCGCGCATGTCAACCTGACCCTTGTCTACCTGCCCGTCGTCTTGCGGAGTTACTGATATGACCGGAATGGCTGCCCTCCCGCGAACGCCGGGTTCGGGGAGGGCAGCCTGTCGGTCTCGGTAGGAGCGAACCCGTGTGTTCGTCCGGTGAGGGCAGACCCGGCCTGCCCCTACGCCCGCCGGTACGGGCGTCTTTTCCGCGCCAGAGAACGTGGCAGATCGGGCGGTCTGCCGAAGCACAGATCGTCAGACTTGCGGCAAGCCAGGCGGTTGGTGCAGCAGTGAGCCTGGCGGCTTGCCCCACGCTGCCCGTGTTGCTTGGGGGTGTAGAGTGGAGAAAAGCGAGGAGCTGACAGGACGGCGCTTGGTGCTGGGGCGATTTGGTGGTACCTACTGGTTCTACTGCCTGGAGGAGGAGCCGTGAGGCTTCCCCGCTGGCTGTCGTGGTCCCTGGCTGCGCTTCTCTTCCTGGCCCTGGTGGCAGGCCAGAGTTGGGCCACCTACCGCTTTTTTACCTCCCGCTTTCCTGGAGGGAACGATTTCTACTCCCGCTGGGCTAACGGCTGCGCCCTCGTCTTGGAGGGGCAGAATCCCTATTCTGACCAAGTCACGCAGCGGACGCAGATTGGTATGTACGGTCGTCCGGCCCGGCCCGGCGAGGACCTGACTGCTTATTCCTACCCCCTCTACGCCCTGTTCTTTTTCTGGCCTCTCTGTTTCATTTCCACCTACCCCCTGGTCCAGGCCATCTGGATGACGCTGATGCTCTACGCGCTGCTGGCAGGGGTGGTGCTGACAATGCGGGTGGCCCGTTGGCGTCCCTCTGCCTGGCTGTGGTCCATCACCATGATCTGGGCCGTGCTCAATTATCCCCACGCCCGCGCGCTGGTCCTGGGGCAGATGGCGACTCTGGTCTTTTTGGCGCTGGCGCTAGCCCTGTGGGCGCTGGAGCAGGAGCGGGATGGGCTGGTGGGGGTTCTCCTGGCGATCACGACGATCAAGCCGCAGATGAGCTTCTTGCTGCTGCCCTGGGTCCTGTGGTGGGCCGCTTGGCATCGCCGCTGGCGGGTCTGGTGGGGATTCGGGCTGGCGCTGGCGCTGTTGGCGGGCCTCTCCTTTCTCCTCGTGCCGACGTGGGGAGGGGATTTTCTGCAGGATGTGTATACCTACGACACGACAGCAGGTATTTTCAACTACCACTCTCTCACCTGGATCGTGGTGCGCTACTTTCTAGGGCTGGGGCCGGCGGTGGAGGCAATCGGCGTGGGGCTGTTTGCCCTCTATGCAGTGTGGGAGATGTGGCGCGGGCGGCGGACGGGGTGGGGCGGTTTCCTCTGGACGACGGGGCTGATGCTCATTCTGACCCACTTTATCGCCCCCCGCGCCGCCACGACCCACTATACGATGCTCCTCTTGCCCCTGTTCGCCTGGTTTGCGCGGCTCCAGGAGCGGCTCGCCCACCGGGCATGGTTGGTGCTGCTGGGGATCGAGGCGGCGCTGTTGGTAGGGCAATGGGCCATTTTTCTGACGACGATCCAGGGCAACTATGAGACTGCTCCGGTCTATTTGCCCTTTCCGCTGCTGATGCTGGCGGTACAGATGCTGGCTCGCAGGTCCTTTCTGGAGGAAGCACGGTGAGGCGGCGAGCTCTCGTGCTGGCAGTGCTCTGGGGAGCCTTTGTCCTGCGGATGATCCACCTGGCAGGCCGCCCTCTCTGGTACGACGAATCGTTTGCTGTGCTATACGCCTCTCTCAGCCCGGCGCGGATGATCTATGGCACGGTGACAGCGGTGGGGAACGCGGGCGCGGCCGACGTGCACCCGCTGCTTTACTATTTCCTCCTGCATGGCTGGATGGGGCTGAGTGGAGAGAGTCCATTGGCGGTGCGGTTCCTATCTGTTGTATTGGGAGTGCTAACCGTGGCGCTGCTGTACCGGCTGGCGGCCTGGTGCTTTGACCGCCGGACAGGGCTGGTGGTGGGGGCGCTGGCAGCGGCCAATCCTTTCCACGTCGCCTATTCACAGGAAGCGCGAATGTATGCCCTCCTGGGCCTGGCAGCGGTGATAGCAGTGTGGGGGCTACTACACGCGCTGGAAAACAACACAACACGAAAGGCCATTGTCCATTATCCATTGTCCTTTATTCATAGCCCATTGCCCATTGTCCATTGGTCATTGTTCATCGTGGGATCCGCTCTCACCCTCTATGCCCACAACCTGGGCGCGTTCGTGCTGCTGGCGCTCAACCTGCTGGCCCTTAGTCGCCGCGCCTGGCGGCGGAGCATGCCGGCGCTGGCTCTGGCCGACCTGGGTGCGCTGGCCCTTTTTGGCCCCTGGCTGGTGGGCGTGCTGCCGGGACAGGTGAGCTTTGTGAGGCATGGGTATTGGCTTACCCCACCAGGAGCGGAGGAGATCGTCCGCGCGGCGATGTTCCCAGTTCTTACTTTCTACGAGCCTGGCCCGGTCTGGTTGCTGGGATTGGGGCTGTTCACTGGCCTGCTCCTGCTGGCTCTGCTAGTGCTACGGGTGTGGCGCACCCGCTCCCGCGCTGGCTGGTTCCTCCTGCTCTGCTGGACGCCTGTGTTGTTGCTTCTCCTCCTCTCCTGGTGGCGACCGCTCTACCTGGAGCGAGCGTTGCTCCCCGCGGCTCTCTTCTATCTGGTGGCGACAGGGTGGTTGCTGGCGCAGGGCGGATTGCCTCGCCTGTTGCGCTTGGGGCTGGTTGGCCTGCTGGCAGCGGCCGTCGCCGGGTCGCTGGGGGTCCATTACACCTATAGCGGTTTCCCCCGTCCTCCCTTCCCGCAGGTGGCATCTTACCTGCAGGCCAGCGTCGCGCCTGGCGACCGCGTGGTTCACACCAACAAGCTGACCTATTTCCCCCTGCAGGTCTATGCGCCCGACCTGCCCGCCGTCTTTCTGGCCGACCCGCCCGGCTCACCGCAGGATACCCTCGCTTATCCCACTCAAGAGGCGCTGGGTATCTACGCCACGCCCACCGTCACCGCGGCCGTGGGAACGGCGGAGCAGGTCTGGCTGGTCTATTTCCCCCGCGAGGTGGCAGAGGTGGAAGCGCTGGGGGTGGAGCACCCGGCGCTGGCTTGGCTGGGGGAAAACCACTTTGCAGAGGTGGAAAGAAGGTCGTTCAGCGACCTGGTGGTGGCGCTCTACCGCAGGGAGGGACCATAGTGAGCCGCAAGGAGTGGGTTTGGGTGCTGGCGGTGACCGGCCTGGTGCTAGTCGCCTCCACCATCCCCTACTTGGTGGGCTATCTGGCGCAGGATGATGCTCTCCGCTTCAGCGGCGCTTTGCTCGATCGTTCGGATTACCACAGCTACCTGGCGCGGATGTGGCAGGGGTACCGGGGTGCGGTCCGGTTCCGGCTTCCTTTCACCCCGGAGTCATGTGAGGGGATTTACTCGCAGCCTTTTTACTTGGCCCTGGGCCATCTGGCCCGCCTGACCGGACTGAGCCTGCCGTTCACTTACCAGGTGGCGCGAGTGGTGTTCGCGCTGCTGATGATGCTGGCTATCTACCGTTTTATCGCTCGCTTTATCACACCGCTGCAAACACGGCGGGTGTCCTTCCTGCTGGCGACGACTGTGTCCGGGTTGGGTTGGCTGACCGAGGTCATCGCCCCCACGCCACCGGGCGGGGTCTCGCCGATGGACTTTTGGCTACTCGATGGCTTCACCTACCTGGCGATGCTGACCTCGCCCCACTTTTGCGCTGCCATCACCTTACTCCTCTCTGTCTTTGTGCTTCTCCTGCGCCGTCCCCAAGGACCGTCGTGGCGGGAAGGGGCGCTGGCTCTCCTGGCCTCGCTGGCGTTGGGTTTTATTCACCCCTACACACTCCTCCTGGCAGATCTGTTGCCCGCCCTCTACTGGGCTGTGCAGGGGTTGCGGACGCGCCGCGTGGCCTGGCGCGGCCTGGCGGCAGTGGCGGCAATGGGGATGGCCCAGCTCCCCCTGCTGGCCTACGACCTGTGGGTGTTCTACACGAACCCGGTCTTTGCCGGCTGGTCAGCTCAGAACGTGACCCTCTCTCCCCCGCCCCGCATCTATCTCCTGGGGTACGGGCTGTTGTTGGCGTTGGGGGTGATCGGGCTGGCCTGGGGGCACCGTGGCGGTCGGGAACTGTCCTTTCCTCTCCTCTGGGTCGGCCTGGTGATGGTGCTGATCTACTTGCCCTGGAATCTCCAGCGCCGTTTCCTGGAAGGGGTGCAGGTCCCGCTGGGATTGCTGGCAGGGGTGGGGTTGGTGTGGTTGACGAACCGCTGGCTAAAGAGCGACCGGGGAAAGTGGCGGGCGTTGACGGCGGCGGTGGCACTGATGATGATGAGCAACCTCTATCTCACAGCAGGGCTGACGCTGGCGGCGGCCTCTCGCTCGCCGGCGCTCTTTTGGCCCGCCGACCTGCTGGCAGGAGTGGACTGGCTGGGGGCGCACAGCTCGTGGGAGGATACGGTGCTGGCGGGGCCAGAGACCGGGAACTTGATCCCGGCCCGGGTGGGTCAGCGAGTGGTGGTGGGGCACGGGATGGAGACGGTGAACTATGAGGGGAAACGGGCAGCGGTGGCCCGGTTTTTCTCTGCCGCCGCGCCCGACGCGGAACGACGGGCGCTGGTGCGGAAGTGGGGCGTGGTGTGGGTGTTCTATGGGCCGGAGGAACGGTCCCTGGGCAATTTCGATCCCCACACCGTGTCCTGGTTGGAGCCTGACTACCGGTCGGGTGAGGTGAGTGTGTACCGTGTGTCGCTGGAAGGAGAGCCGTGAGTCGGGTGCGACGTGACCTGCTAACGCTGTTCCTACTCTCCCTGGCGGTGCGGCTAGGCGTGGCCGTGCTCATCTCCCGCCCTGGCTATATGGACACAGCTTACTATGCCGCCGGGGCGGTGCGTCTGGCCCGGTCCGGCGGCTTGAGCGAACCGTTCCTCTGGAACTATTTGGACAACCCGGTGGGGTTGCCCCATCCCGGCTTTCTCTACTGGATGGTGCTGCCCTCCCTCCTGGCGGCTCCCTTCGCCGTGTTGTTCCCCGGCTCCTTTCTCGCCCTCCAGCTTCCCTTTGCCATCCTCTCCGCTTTGCTTCCTCTCATCGCCTACGTTGTATCCTGGATGAGTCGGGCGACCTCACCGGAGCAGGGCCGCCGTCGCGCCTGGCTGGCGGGGCTGCTCACTCTGTTCAGCGGCTTCTTCTTCCCCTATTGGACCCTGCCAGAGAGCTTTGCCCCCTTTGCCCTCTTTGGCGGCCTCGCTCTTCTGCTTGTGGGTGTGTGGGGTAAAGGCACGTCTCCTGCCTCCCGCCTCCTGCCCCTGGCCTCTGGCGTGTTGGTCGGCCTGGCCCACCTCACCCGCGCTGACGGCATCCTGCTCCTGCCCGTTGTTGCCTTGGCCCCTCTTGTGGCCCACCCCCGCCAGCAGGACCCGCGGCACGCACATTGGTCATTGCCCCGTCGGTCATCGCCCCATCGGTCATTGTTCCATTGGTCATCGCCCCATCGGTCATTGTTTCATTGGTCATTGCCTCATTGGTCATTGTTTCATTGGTCATTGCCCCGTCGGTCATCGCCCCGTCGGTCATTGTCCCATTGGTCATTGCCTCATTGGTCATTGCCCCATTGGTCATTGTTCATTGTCCTCGGCTACCTCCTCGTGATGATGCCTTGGTTCCTCCGCAACTGGAGCGTGGCGGGCGGGCCACTTTCCCCCGCTGGAACCAAGACCCTCTGGCTTGCCACCTACGATGATCTCTTTTGCTACCGTTGCGACCTCTCCTTTCACTCCTACCTGGCCTGGGGATGGTCGAATATCCTGTCCTCCAAGCTCCAGGCGCTGGGGGTCAATTTGGAACGGTTCCTGGCAGAGGACTGCTTGGTCTTTATGTTCCCCCTTGTCCTTATTGGCTTCTACCGTCTCCGCCGTCGTCCCATGTTCATCCTCGCCTTTGCCTACCTATCTCTCGCCTACCTGGCCCACTCCCTGGCTTTTACCTTTCCGGGCCCTCGCGGTGGCTTTTTCCACGCCAGCGCACCGGCGTTGCCCTTTCTCCTGGCTGCCGGAGCGGAGGGGCTAGAGGTGGCGGTGGACTGGGCGGGCCGACGGCGGCGCTGGAACCTGCGTCAGGCGCGGGCGTTCTTTGCGGCGGCGGCGGTGGCGCTGGCGGTAGGGCTGAGCACCTACGTGACAGCGGCCAAGTTGCCGGCCTGGCGGGATGCCGACGCGGTTTATCTGGAGACCGGGAGCTGGCTGGCGCAGCGCGGGGAACCACAGGCGGTGGTGATGGTTGCCAACCCCCCGGCTTTCTGGTACCATACCGGACATTGCGCCGTGGTCGTGCCCAACGGGGATGTGGATGTGCTGTTGGCGGCGGCCGACCGCTATGGGGCGCGGTATGTGCTGCTGGACCGGAACCGGCCCCGGCCGCTGGCCCCACTGTACGATGGACAAGCCCCCAACCCACGGCTCCGGTCAGTGGCGCGGTGGGGAGATGTGATCCTCTACGTGGTGGTACCGTGAAACGATGGCAGTGGGTCGTCGGACTGGTCGGGCTGGCTGGGTTGGCTTTCTACCTGGCCTGGTCGTGGGCTGGTGGACACCTGGGCTTTCCGCTGGACGATGCTTGGATCCACCAGACCTATGCCCGCAATCTGGTCGAGTACGGGCAGTGGGCCTTTATTCCGGGTCAGCCTAGCGCTGGCTCCACTGCGCCGCTGTGGACACTCCTGCTGGCGGTGGGGTACGGGGTGGAAATTCCCTTTCGCCTCTGGACCTACGTTCTAGGCGGGCTTTGTCTGGCGGGGACGGCGTTGTTGGCGGCCCGGCTGGCTGGGCGCTTGGTTCCTGATCGGCGCTCCGTGGCGCTGCTGGTGGGGTTGGCCTGCGCGCTAGAGTGGCATCTAGTCTGGGCCGCCGGGTCGGGGATGGAGACCCTGCTCTTTACCTTGCTGGCGTTGGCCCTGTGGAACCGCGTGCTGGACGATTCGTCCGCCCGGCCTTTCCTTACCGGCCTCCTGGGCGGCGCGCTGGTGCTCACCCGTCCGGAGGGAATTCTGGCCGTGGGACTGGCAATTGTCGGGGTGGCCCTGCACGGGGGCAAAACCCCATTGGGATGGAGAGCTGTGGTCGCTCGGCTGGCGTCACTGACACTGGGCGTCGCCCTGGTAGTCGCCCCCTACCTGGCCCTGAACGTATACCTGAGCGGAACCCCCTGGCCCAACACCTTTTACGCCAAACAGGCCGAGTACGGGGTGCTGCTGGCCCAGCCGCTGCTGCTGCGGCTGTGGCGCGTGGCGGCGGTGGGCTGGACCGGCGGACAGGTGCTCTTGCTGCCGGGGCTGGTGTGGGAGCTATGGCGGGCGGCGCGCGGCACCAAGCCGGACCGGCGCGCTGCTATCAAGTGGTTGCCGCTGCTCTGGGTCGCGGCGACGGTCTCGGTCTACGCGCTGCGGCTCCCGGTCACCTACCAGCACGGGCGCTACCTCATCCCCACCATTCCCATCCTCCTCGTCTATGGCGTAGGCTCGACGCTGCGGATGGTCGGTCAGCGTCGTTTCCCGCGCCTCCTGGCCCGGACCTTGTTCCTCTCGGTGACTTTGCTCCTGCTCGGTTTCTGGATCCTGGGGGCGCGGGCCTATCGGGCCGATGTGGCAGTCATTGAAGAGGAGATGGTCGCCGTGGCCCGCTGGCTGGATGCCAACACCCCGCCGGATGCCCTCGTCGCCGTCCACGACATCGGCGCGGTGGGGTACTTTGCTCGCCGCCCCCTGCTCGATCTGGCCGGCCTGGTCAGTCCGGAGGTGATTCCATTTATCCGTGACGAGGACCGGCTGCGCGATTGGCTCCAGGCACAGGGAGCTGACTATCTGGTCGCGTTTCCCTCCTGGTATCCCCATCTCACCGCCGATCCTCGCCTGGAGGAAGTGTTCCGCACCAATGCGGCGGTGACAGTGGCCCAGGGTGGCGAGAACATGGCAGTCTATGCGCTCCGCTGGGCCTCGCTGCCCTAGCACCTCTCGACGCAAACCGGTTCGGCGTCTGGGGAGCCTGCGGCTGGCTGCCCGCCTGCGTGGGTAGCGCAAACGCGTCGCCGCAGGGCGGCATCCGGCCCCTTGGGTGCGACCTCGGCCGCCAGCCCCAGACCCGCTGCTGACGACGGTCCGGATGGCGGTGTCCACCAGGCTTGACAGAAAGGGGAATCGCCGCCATCATGACGGCACGGGAGGTGGCAAACTGAACGAACAGGGAAACAGTGTGTCGCTCAGGCAGGTCTCGACTCCGGACGAGTGGCATAGCGCGCTGGCGCGGCTCCCCGCCCCTCACGTCCTGCAGAGCTGGGAGTGGGGGGGATTCAAAGCGCGGCATGGCTGGCGGGCCAGTCACTGGCTCTGGGAGGAAGGGTCCAAACCGCGGGCCGCTGCGTTGCTGCTGACTCGCCAGCTCGCCAGGCTCCCGCTGTGCGTGGCCTATGTGCCCAAAGGGCCAACTCTCGACTATGGGGACGAGCCGCTCCTGAACCAGGTGCTGAGCGACCTGGAACGGCTGGCCCGGCAGACAGGGGCGCTCTCGATCAAGATTGACCCTGATGTGGAGAGGTCAGGCCCCATAGGCAGGATGGTCGTGGAGCAGCTACAGCGGCGGGGCTGGAGGTTCTCTTCCGAGCAGGTCCAGTTCCGCAACACGATGCTCCTCGACCTCACGTTGGAGCCGGACGAGCTATTGGCGCGGATGAAGTCCAAATGGCGCTACAACATCCGTCTGGCTGGGCGCAGGGGGGTGCGCGTGCGGGAGGGCGGGCCGGACGACTTGCCCCTGCTGTATCGGATGTACCGCGAGACCAGCCAGCGTGACCGTTTTGTCATCCGGCCCGAGTCCTACTACCGGGACCTGTGGGGGTCGTTCATCGCTGCCGGGCTGGCCCAGCCGCTGATCGCCGAGGTGGAGGGGGAAGCAGTGGCGATGGTGATCCTCTTTCGCTATGGGCAGCGGGCGTGGTACATAATCGGGGCCTCTCGCTCCCTCCACCGGGAGCGGATGCCGAACCATCTCCTGCAGTGGGAGGCGATCCGCTGGGCGAGGGGACATGGTTGCACCGTCTATGATCTCTGGGGTGCGCCCGACGTGCTGGATGAATCCGACCCGATGTGGGGGGTGTACCGCTTCAAACTGGGCTTTGGTGCGGAACTGGTGCGCCACATCGGGGCCTACGACTATCCGGCCTCGCCCGCGCTATATTGGCTCTACACCGGGGCGATGCCCCGGCTGCTGGCGCTGATGCGCCGCTTCCACTGGCGACGACGGGCCGGGGGTTCAGGGACGGCCTGACTTCTTTTCTAGCAGCATCCGCCAGCCCGCCCATGCCACCAATAGGAGAGAGAATAAAGTGCTCACCGCCCCTACGCGGAGGGACAGCGGCCTAAACGAGAGCACCACCCGGTGCGCGCCTGCTGGCACGCAGACCGCCCGCAGCGCCACGTCTGCCCGCAACACGGGGGCTGGCTCCCCGTCCACCTCGGCCTGCCAGCCGGGGTAGGCGATCTCGCTCAGGGCCAGAATCCCCGCCGAACTGGCCTCCACCATCACCTCAAGCTGATCGTTTCCTCGCCGTACCACGCGCACGGTCTCTGGTTCCCCCCCGCTCGCCACATCACAGGGCGGCTCCCCTTCCAACAGCACCGCCCGTCGCGGGTCAAAGGTCGGATCGTTGAGCCGCGCCAGCAGCGATTCGCCCTCGCGCACCTCCACCTCGTGGACCAGCCACGCCCGGGGCAGCGCGGTGGGCCGCTCGTACACCCACGCCCCGCCTTGGTGACCGAGCAGCCGAGGCGCTTCCTCCCCGGCAAAGTCAGTCTCCTGACCCGTCACCAGGAAACGGGCGTGCAGCAGGTCATAGGCCCGTGCCTGGGGGTCCGGCAAAGCGGTGGTGAGGTCGTGGTATCGCCCCAGCTCCAGCGGGTCGTAGCCAAAGACGCTCTCCAGCCCCAGCTCCATCCCGCCGTTCTGCTCAAAGATGCCCAGCCCCCAGGGGAGCACCCGCCCCTCCCCGGCGGTGAGGTCGGTCACACCCTGCCAGTAGGCGCTCTGCGTCAGCGGCACGGTGCGGAGCAGGGGGCGGCCAAAGCTCCCCAGGTCGACCAACGCCAGGCTGATGAGCAACACCGTGCCCCAGCGTGCGCCCATCCGCCCGCTCTCCCAGGCGCGCAGCAGCCCCACCGCGAGCAGGAAAAGGAGCAGAAAGAGGGCTGTGTTGTTGGCGACGTGGTACAGCCGTCCCACCTCTGGGTTGCTATCGCGCTGGAGAGCAAAGAGAAAGAACCCTGCCACTACAACCAGCACTGCCAACCCGATCGTCAGCCACACTAGCGATCCCTGGGTCCAGCGGCGCAGGTGGGGCATAGCCTCCTGCGGATGCTGGCGTAGCCAGGTCAGTGACAGCCCGCTCAGCGCTGCCACCCCAAAGGTGAAGAGAAAGCCAGCTCGCGCCGGTGCCCGCATCGCTCCAAACAGGGGAAGAAAATCAAAGGCCAGGCGGTGTAGGATGGTGAATGGCCCCAGCGCCAGGAACAGTCCCAGCCCGGCCAACGCCAGCAGCAATGTCGTTCGCTTGTGGCGCAGATGAACCCCCAGCGCGAGGGTCATGATGAGGGGAATGATACCGACGTAAAAGATCAACTCCTCATACATCCCCTCCCCCCAGTAACCAATCCGCACCGGCTCGCCGAAAAAGTTGGGCACCAGCAGCGTCAGCAGATAACCCGGCGGCCAGGCATAGCTGGCGGCGAACTCGTATCCCGCTCCCTGGCGGGTGGAGGAACGCAGAAACTCCCAGGTCGGCAGCAACTGCACCGCCGCCAATCCCACGCCGACCAGGAGCATCAGCCCGCCCCACGCCAGCGCCCTGAGGGAAACGGACCAACCACTCTCCTCTCGCCGCTCCCAGGCCAGGTGGAGTGTGTAGGCCACCTGGACCAGAAGGACGTAAAAGACAGAGGCGGTGTGCCCAGCCAGCAGAGAGAGCGCAACCGGGACCCCGCCGAGGATGGCCCAGGAGTAGCGGTCGCGCGTCACCGCCTGACGTGTTGCCCATAGGATCGCCGGGAGCCAGGCCTGAACCATCACGACGCCGATGTGACCGGCGTAGACGCGGGCAAAGAATGTGCCGCTGAAACCAAAGATAACAGCGCCCAAGAACGCCCCGGCCCAGTCGGCTCCCTCGCTGCGTAACCAGGCCAGCATCCCCACCCCCGCCAACCAAAAGTGGAGCAAAAAGAGCAGCCCTGCCACTCGCTCCGGGGGGATAGCCAGGGTCAGCCAGATCGGGGGATAGAAGAGGGCCGGCTGTGGGTTGGCGAGAAAGGGCACGCCGGAAAAGAGGTAGGGGTTCCACAGGGGCAGTTCCCCCTGGCGGACGCTCCGGAGCGCGAAACGCCACCAGGGAAGAAATATATTGGTCAGGTCGTTACCGGCGAGCACCTGGCCCGGGGGCGGCCATACCACCTGCCAGAATACGGCCAGTACAAAGAGGGCCAACAGGAGTGGCAACGTTCGCTTGGCATTCATAGCTTCGGTTTCCTCCTACCCGCGCTGCCGCAGCGCCCGCAGCGATTGGACCAGGTAGAGCAATCCTCCAAACAGACCAGTCACAGCGGAGACGGCATAGACGGCCAGGGAGGCCGCGGCGGCCGTCGCCTCGTCCACACCGACCTGAGCAAAGAGCAATACCGCCATCCCCTCCCGCACGCCCAGGCCACCGATCGAGATGGGCAGCATCAGCGTGACGGAGAGAATGGGCACAAAGAGGGGAAAATAGATCAGGCCGATCTCCATTCCCACCGCGCGGGCAGCCAGGTAGTTGATCAGGATCAGCAGGATATTAAAGAGAAGCGAGATACCCAGGGCCTGGGCCACGGCCTTCCAGCCGCAGGCGGTCACCGCGTCGTAGGCGCGGGCCAGGACCCCCTCGCCAGCCAGAGAAAGAGGGCCGGGCAGCCACCCGCCCAGACGACGCAGCCACCGCCCCTGAAGCACCAGTCCGCCGGCGATCAGCCCACCCGCCGCCACCGCAGCGACGAGCAGCACAATCCCGGTCGGCAGGAGCCGGTGGCCAAACGGCAACGCCAGCAACGCCATCCCAAAGAGCACCAGCAGCCCGCTCATCCGATCCACGAACACCGTCCCAAAGGCCGCGGTCGCCTGGGCCTCTTGTGCTAGCTCCAGCACCCGGACCACGTCGCCGCCAAAGCCGGTGGGCAGAAAGACGTTGAAGAAACTGCCAGAGAAGTAGAGATAGACTAAACGCCAAAAGGGAACGCGGATGTCCAAGGCGACCAACAGCGCGCGCCAGCGGAAGGCTCGAACGACCACGCCGGTGACAAAGAGCAAGAGCGCCAGCAGGAACAATCCCGGCGAAACGTGGGTGATGACATCCACGATCCTGTCAAAGCCGACCGTTGCCAGCACAAAAGTCAGCGCCCCCAGGCTGATCCCCACTCGCGCCACGTTCCACCATTGCTTTCGTTTCACTCTCCCTCTCCCTTCGACCGACCCACTACTCTCCCCTCACCCGCACCGGCCCCAGCAGCACCCGCTCATCCAGCGGGCGTCCGTCGGGGGCGACGACGGGCAGCCGTCCGCTCCCCTCATAGAACAACCCCACTTGCACCGGGTAGCTTCCCGGCGGCGTCTCCGGGAGGGTGGTGATCCGCCGTACGTCCTGGACCACCTCGCCGGGCGCCCAACCTGGCCCGGCCCCGTCCTTGCTCCCCCAGACCTGATAGGCCGGGTCGATGAGCTGGGCAAAGACCTGGTAATCCCGCTCCGGCTGGCGCAGGACTTCCCAGTAGAGGGTCAGCGTGAAGGTCTCTCCGGCGACAATGGAGCGGGGGGCGATCTCGTACCCCACCAGCGCGATCTCGGCGCCAAAATCGGCGTGGAGGTTGTTGGGCCAGGGGCCGAGCTGCGCCGCAACTTCCACTGTGCCCACCTCGACTCCATCCCCCACCACCTCCCCGGTGCTATCCACGACTGGGAGCCGGCCCGCTCCTGGCTCGTACAATCCCACGCGCACGGTGATGTGGTCGGGCGCGTACGTTGTCGCGGGCAGATCGACCTGGTAGATGTCGACAAAGGGGACGCCGGGCCGCCAGGCCGTGGTCGGTGCTCGCCCCAGGCCGGGCCAGGTATCTCGTTGCGCCACCAGCACGCCGGCCTCGTCGACCAGGTGGACATAGACGATGTAGGGGCTCTCGCTCTGGCGCAGCGGTTCCCAGGTGACGGTGACAAAGAGCTGCTCGCCGGGGTGGGCCGTGGCGGGAGACACCCCAGCGCTGAGCATCCGCGCCACGTCCCCCAACCGCGCGTCGCGGGGCTGACCGGGCAGGGGGCTGGTGGGTCGCTGTGGATAGCTCACCGCCGGACGCAGGAAACCAAAGAGCGCCACTAGGGCCAGCCCGCCCATCGCCGCCGCCACTGCCACAGCGGTCCACACCGGCCGGCGCGTCCATCGCTCCAGCCCGCCCACCAGGAGCACGGCAAAGGCCGGAAAAGCGGGAAAGAGAAAGCGCCCCATCGGCCCGGCTGGCTGGATGAGGATATAGTACGAGACCACGGCGACAAAGCCCAGCACAGTGACGGCGAGAAGCGGGAGGGCACGACCGTCAAGCCGGCTCCGGCGGGGGAGCAGGTACCCCAGCAGGCTCAGAGCGCAAAAGGCCAGCAGGCCGTCATAAATAGTTCGGGGCAGGGGGATCTGCCCATAGCCGAAACGCCCCCAGAGGCTCGTCCACAGGTAAGGCAGTCCCTGCCACAGCGCCCACCAGTTGGAGCCAGCCGCGCGCCCGCCCCAGAGTTCGTTGACCTTGTTCAGCCCGCTGGGGTCGCCGTAGAGAAGCCAATTGCGCGCGAACCACCAGCCCGCCAGCAGCGCCGCCAGCGCCAGCACCACTGCCATCCCGCCCACCCACCGCTGGACAGAGCGGCGGCCCGTGCGCCAGGTCGCGCTGGCGAGCGCCAGCGCGATCACGCCACCCATCACCACCAGATGGAACTTGGTCAGGAGGGCCAGGCCGTAGGCCGTGCCCAGTGCGATCAGCCGTTTCCGGCTCAACCCCTGCTGCGCCACCACGACGGAGAGCAACAGGACTCCCGTCCCCGCCCCGGCGGCAGCGATGTCGTTGTTCATCGCCGCGCTGAGGTAGACGAACTGCGGCGTGAAAGCGACCAGGGCCGCCGCCGCCCATGCCAGGGCCGGCCGCTCCTGCCACACGCGCCGCCCCAGGCGGTAGGTCAGATAGATCGTCAGCGCGCCCAGGAGGATGTTTACCCAGCGGCCCACCATCGCCGCTAGATACCCCTCGCGGAACGGGAACCGCTCCGCCTCGCTGTGCAGGTACTGGAGCTTGTTATCTACCCCCACCTCCCAACTGCGGTAGCCCCAGAAGGGATTGGTCGGCTGCTGAAATGCGGGGGTATGGGAGCAAGGGACCCACGCGCTGAACAAACCGCTGAGGGCGTAATAGAGCGGGGGGTGGTGGCTCTGGGAGCGGACCGTCTCCTCGCCCTGCACCGGCAGCCGGTGTTCGACGACCAGGTGGCGGATGTAGCGGTAATGGCGGATCTCGTCGGTCGGTTCAAAGAGCGGGTCCATCACGCTGACGACGGTCGCCAGTGCCAGAAATGCGGTCAGCAGGAGCAGGAGGGGGGATACCCTCCGCAGGTTTTCCATCGCCCGGCTCATTCCGTCACCTCCACGACGGTCAGCGCCAGGTGGTCCGCCCCGTCCACCTCCAGCCGAACGCCGCTGGTTGCGTCATAGACCCCCACCTGGAGCTGGTACGGGCCGGGAGGCAGGTCGGACGGGAGTTGGACGGTGTGGCGCTGGACGACCAAGTCGCCGTTGGCCCAGCCGTGCGGTGGGCTGCCCAGCCCGTCGTGCTGGGCGACGAGCGCACCCGAGGGCGTGGTCAGGTGCAGGAACAGCTTGAGCGGTGCTGGCGGCGGCTCCTCGACACGCCAATAGGTCAGCAGGACGAGGTTGCCGCCGGGAGTGGCAGCCTGCTCCACCCACTCGTAGCCCAGGAACGTCAATTGCCCGCCAAAAGAGATGGGGGTGGACTCTAGCCCTGTCAGGTAGTGGCGCAGGTCCTCGTCAGCGGGGAGATGGTAGGCGACAAAGGCGGGTGTCTCTTCCTCTATCACTGCTCCCCATCCCAGCAGCCGCTCGCGGAGGGCAGCATCAAAGGGGACGATGCGCGGCACGAATAGAGTAGCGCCGTTGTCGGCGGGCAGGAGCAGGCTCTCGCGAGTATCGCACAAGCGGACGGTGGATACATCCCGCCGTGCAGCCAGTTCCAGCGTGGGGCTATCCATCGAGTGGACCGAGAGGCCGGCGACGGTCAACGGCATATCTGGGTCCAGATCGTCGAGCCGGTGGGCCACAGCGACCAGGTCGGATTGGTAAAAGAAGCGGGTCACGTCGTTCTGGGGCCAGCGGAGGAAATAGTCGCGCCCGCTCGTCAGGCCCACGATGACGAGGGGTAGCAGCAGCAATGCCCAGCGGCTGGCAGCCGCGACCCGGGTCCGTGCGCGCAGGCGATCCCACGCCTCGGTGACGGCGAGGGATGGCAGAGTGAATACGGTGACCAGGGCCATAATGTCGCGAACCGAGCTGGGGGCCACCGCGCTGAGGACGCTGGGCACGAGCGCGCCCGCCAGCCAGATGAGCAGAAAGCCGTAGCGTGGGTCCCGCCAGCGCCAGAGGGCGATGAGCAACCCGGCGTAGAAAAGCAGCGCGCTGAGCGGGTCGGCAAAGACCGGCCGGCCGGGGATGTTCTGATGCGCCCAGGGGTCGCCGCTGAAGGTAAAGGACTTGAGGTTGGCGACCAGGTTCTGAGCGGCCAGCGACGGGTCACCAGCGAGCAGACGGTCCAGCGGCTCTCGCACCTCGGCGACGCGGTACTCGGCCCCTGGGTGCGTCGCCAACCAGACCAGGAGCGGAGCCGCGACGACTGCGGTCACGAGAGCCAGGACCAGCAACCCATGCCAGTCCACGGGGCCGCGCCGGCGGACGAGGGCGCGATAGAGGAGGAAAACGACCAGTATGGCGGGGAGGACCCGCGCTGCCATATAGGTGTAGAGGGACAAGGCTAGGAAAAGCCCTGCCAGCGCCCAGTCGCGCGTCCGAGCTGGCTTGCGGACCACACCGGGGCGGCCGGTACCGGTGGCCCGCAGGAGGAAGAATGCCGCGAGCGCGGCGATGAACGGGAGTGCGATCACCCGCAGGCCGACACGGGCGTAGAGGAGAGGCCAAAACGAGAGTGCCAGCCACGCTCCGCTCAACAGTCCGGTGAGCACGCCAAAGAGGCGGCGGACGAGAACGTAGGTGACCGCCAGGCCCAGCAGTCCCAGGGCGGCGGAAGGGTAGCGCAGCCCCAACCAGTTTTCCCCAAAGAGGGCAATGGTTCCGGCCTGGACGTACTGGTAGAGCGGCTCGTGACCGTAGGCGGCGGTGAAATAGAGCGCATGGTGCCCC